>NZ_LDVA01000365.1:0-9716 GCF_050768715.1 Burkholderia sp. ZZQ-2
CGCTCGACCGCGAGCGCGACGCCCATCCCGCCGCCGATGCACAGCGACGCCAGCCCGCGCTTCGCGTCGCGCTTGGCCATCTCGTGCAGCAGCGTCACCAGGATCCGGCAGCCCGACGCACCGATCGGGTGACCGATCGCGATCGCCCCGCCGTTCACGTTCACCTTCGACGTGTCCCAGCCCATCTGCTTGTGCACCGCCAGCGCCTGCGCCGCGAACGCCTCGTTGATCTCCATCAGGTCCAGGTCGCCCGGCGTCCAGCCCGCGCGCTCCAGGCACCGGCGCGATGCCGGCACCGGGCCCATCCCCATCACGCTCGGATCGACGCCCGCGTTCGCGTAGGCCTTGATCTTCGCCAGCGGCGTCAGACCCAGCGCCGCCGCCTTCTGCGCCGACATCACCAGCACCGCCGCCGCGCCGTCGTTCAGCCCCGACGCGTTCGCCGCCGTCACCGAGCCGTCCTTCGAGAACGCCGGCTTCAGCCCCGCCAGCGACTCCGCCGTCACGCCGTGACGCACGAATTCGTCGGTCGCGAACTGCAGCGGCTCGCCCTTGCGTTGCGGGATCGACACCGGCACGATCTCGTCGTCGAAGCGGCCCGCCTTCTGCGCGGCTTCCGCCTTGTTCTGCGACAGCGCCGCGAACGCATCCTGCTCTTCGCGCGTGATCCCGTATTCCTTCGCGACGTTCTCCGCCGTGATGCCCATGTGGTACTGGTTGTACACGTCCCACAGGCCGTCGACGATCATCGTGTCGACCAGCTTCGCATCGCCCATCCGGAAGCCGTCACGCGAGCCCGGCAGCACGTGCGGCGACGCGCTCATGTTCTCCTGGCCGCCCGCGATCACGATGTCCGCGTCGCCCGCGACGATCGCGTTCGCCGCCAGCATCACGGCCTTCAGGCCCGAGCCGCACACCTTGTTGATCGTCATCCCCGGCACTGCCGTCGGCAGCCCGGCCTTGATCAGCGACTGCCGCGCCGGGTTCTGGCCCGAGCCGGCCGTCAGCACCTGGCCCATGATCACTTCGCTCACCTGCTCGGGCTTCACGCCCGCGCGCTCCAGCACTGCGCGGATCACCGTCGCGCCCAGTTCGGGTGCTGCAATCTTCGCAAGCGAACCGCCGAATTTGCCGACCGCGGTCCGCGCGGCCGATACGATCACTACGTCCGTCATGTCCAGTTCCTGCATTGAAATCAGTTCGTCGTTCCGACGCCGGTGCGAGCCGGTCTCGGCCGGCGAACGCGCTCCCCGGGCCATCCGGCGCGGTAGCGGTCGCATGCCTCTGTACGGCGAACCGCACCCGTCCGCACGGGCGGCACACCCGCACGGCTCGCCGGGCACCGGCGCGTTGCGGCAAACCGGACGTGAGCCGGACACCGCGCGGCACACGCGGCGTCCGGCACCATCCGGCGCCGATCAATCGTGTCGCGCCCGTGCGCGACACATGCTTGCGCGGCTACGCGATCACGCAGCCGATTCGCGGGCGGCCGCGGCGTCCTTGCGCGCGGCGGCGGCCGTTTGCTTCGCACCACGCGTTGCCGTTTCGGTGACCGCGTCGAAGCCGCTCTGGGCGGCTTCGATCGCCTGCCCCGTCGCTGCGCGTACGGAGTCGGCCGCGGCAGTCGCCGCGGACAGCGCCGAGTTCAGCGCGGCCACCACCGGCGCCGAGCCGGCCGGTGCGTGCTTCGACAGCTCGCCCAGCACGTCCTTCAGGCGCTTGTCGTTCTGTTCGTATTGGGCTTGCGCGACCTTTGCCCATTCGGACTGCGTCGACACCGCGATGTCGAACAGGTGGCGGCCGTAGGACACGGCCTTGCCGGCCGCTTCCTGCGGCACGGCGATCTGCTGCGCGAAGCCCACGGCCGGATTGCTGCTGTTGAACGCGTTCTTCAGCTTGTCTTCGTATTCCTCGAGCGCCGTCCGGGCCGCTTGCAGGTTGAGTTCGACGACAGCCTCGAAACCTTGGATAGCCGGACGGGCGATCGCAAACCACGCGGCGATACCGGACTGATAATCGGCATTGAGTTTTTCGGGGGCAAATACGGACATCGGGCACGCTCCTGTTGGCAATGCGAGAGACGACGTAAGGAAAATCGGAAGCCGGTTCGACAGCAGACTTCCTTATTGACAACCCGTCACTTGTTTGAGTACGGGAAGGTGAAGGATCCCATTCTAGATCGATTAATTGTCAATTAAATGGCATTAATACTAGGTGTAAACCCTTATCTTAATTCCGGGCGACCGCTGGAACCCGTGATGCGCCGACATCGCAGACGAGACGGCGCTTCACTCTGTCCCGCAATGCATTTCTACCTTTTTACAGGATAGCCGATCATGACGTCGCGCAACATTTACCAATTCATTATTCCGTTTATTAGAAAACCGGCGCACATTGAAAATGGAGCAGTCGCTTATGTAATCGTTTTTTGCGGATTTATTATGAAATCGTTTTCGGGATTATTAATGACAAAATCAATGATCGGACGAATTGCGGGTCGCAATAAAAAAAGGCCGCATGATGCGGCCGCGTGCTGGTCAGGCAGGCAGTGAAGATCAGCCGGCCAGTTCGCGATGCAGCGCGAGGAACTCCTGCGCGAGCTTGTGCCCGGGCTCCAGATGGATCACCGGCCTGGACTGCTGATGCGACTCGCGGATCTTCACCGAGGCCGACAGCCTCGACGCGAGCACCGGCAGCCCTTCTTCGACGAGTTCGTCGACGAGCCGCTGCGGCAGGCTCGCTCGCGGCTGGAACTGGTTGATCACGATCCCTTCCACCTCGAGCGCCGCGTTGTGGTCCTGCTGGATCTCCTTCACGTTCTCGAGCAGCGTGTACAGCGCGCGACGTGAAAAATCGTCGCAGTCGAACGGGATCAGGCAGCGCTCGACCGCGATCAGCGCCGAGCGCGTATAGAAATTCAGCGCGGGCGGCGTGTCGATGTACACGGCGTCGTAGGCATCGAGCTCGTTCAGCGCGTCGCGCAGCTTGTAGATCTTGTAACGCGATTCGAGCTTGCCGTGCAGCGTGTCGAGATCCGGATGCGCGGGCATCACGTCGAGCCCTTCGAACGGGGTCGGATGGACGAACGACGCGACGTCGACCGGACGAAAGTTGAAGGTCAGCGCGGTTTCGAAGAAATCGGCGACACCCGGCTGCGCGTCGGCCGCGGCGTCGCCGAGCAGGTAGCGTGTGGAGTTCGCCTGTGCGTCGAGGTCGATGACGAGCGTGCGCAATCCTTCGCTCGCGCTGATCGCCGCCAGGTTGCAGACGATCGTCGACTTGCCCACGCCGCCCTTCTGGTTGAATACGACCCGCCGCATGGTGCCCCCTCGATCGAACGTCGAAAAGAGCAGCTTAGCCGGTCAATAATGGCGACCGCGTGACGCAGGTCGAATTGCGTGCGATTTGTATACGGCACGCATCAGGTGCGCGGCAGCGCCCCCGACACGTACCGGCTGCCGGGCACGCACCACCGCCACGGGAATTCCATGCCGACGCGAATGCCGATGCGCGGCCCGCCCGCCAGGTTCGCGGGCGGCGGCGTGCCGTCGTCGACGATCGCGAACCCTTCGCGCGCAGCGACGAGATCGACGCCATCCTGCGCACCGCCGATGCCCATCGCCTGCGTCAGCCGCGCCGGCCCGCGGCACAGATCACGATCGCGCGTCTGCGGCGGCCGTGCCGCGCGCATCCGTTCGATCCCCTGCACCGGCTCGAGCGCACGGATCAGCACGCCCGTTCCCGTGCCGTCCGGGCCGCACACGCAGTTGCAGCACCAGTGCATGCCGTACGTGAAATAGACGTACAGGTGCCCCGGCGGCCCGAACATCGTCGCGTTGCGCGGCGTCTTGCCGCGATAGGTATGCGCGGCCGGGTCGATCGCGCCAGCATAGGCTTCCACTTCGACGATCCGCCCTGCCCGGCCGTCCGCGGCCGCGAGGATCTTGTTGAGCAGTTGCGGCGCGACGTCGGTGGCCGCGCGGTCGAAGAACGCGCGGGGCAGCACGGCGCCCGGCCACGCAGGCGCGGGTTCACCGCGCCGCATCCCGCCTCTCCGGTTGAAGACCGGAACCGGCCTTCGCGTGCAGACGCAGTTGACGGTAGGCATCGACCAGATCGTCGAGGCCGAACGCGAGATTTCTCCCGCTGGGATTGGGCAGCACCCAGACACTTGCCCCCTGCATGCGGGCCGGCTGCAAGCCCCACCCGACCTCACGCTGGCCGGAAAGCGCCGAGTACGCCGCCTTGCCGAGAAAGGCAACGAAGCGCGGCCGATAACGCGCCACCTTTTGCTCGAACCCCGCGGCCGCGGCCATGAATTCCGCGCGCGAAAGCTGATCGGCGCTTGCGGTCGGCCGCTTCACCACCGCCGTCAGGCCGCAGCCATGGCCGAGTATCGCGCGATCGTCCTGCGGCGAAATTTCCGCCGGCGTGAAGCCCGCGAGATGGATCACGCGCCAGAAGCGGTTGCTCCTCCCGGCGAAGTGATGCCCGGTCTCGGCCGCGGCCAGGCCGGGGTTGATCCCGCAGAACAGCACGTCGAGATGCTCCGCGATGAGGTCGGGAAGTTCGTCAGCCACGATTTGCCTGGCGTGCAAGGAACATCGACGTAAACGAAAGAAGGCCCGAAGACCCGGGCCAAGCAACCGGCTTGACTCGGACATTCGGGCCCATCGTGACGCAGGATACCGGCGTGCCGATCAGAACGGGATATCGTCGTCCATTTCGTCGAAGCCGCCGCCTGCCGGTGCGCTCGGACGGCTTTGCGCGCCGCCGCCAGCACCGCCACGCGCCGCGCCGCCGGCACGACCGCCGCCGCCACCGCCGCGTTCCATCTGTTCGCCGCGACCACCGCCGCCGCCACCACCGTAGCCGCCGCCGTAACCGCCTTCGTCACCACCGCCACCGCCGCCGCCCGCACCGCCGCGGCCGCCGAGCATCTGCATCTGGTCGGCGACGATTTCGGTCGAGTAACGATCCTGGCCGTCCTGGCCTTGCCACTTGCGCGTGCGGATGCGGCCTTCGATATAGACCGACGAACCCTTCTTCAGGTATTCGCTGACGATTTCCGCCAGACGGCCGAAGAACGCGACGCGATGCCACTCGGTCATTTCCTTGAAATCGCCGCTTGCCTTGTCCTTGTAGCGGTCGGTCGTCGCGAGACGGATGTTCGCAACCGCGTCGCCGCTCGGCAGGTAACGGACTTCAGGATCGGCGCCGAGATTGCCGACGAGGATGACCTTGTTGACGGATGCCATGTGTTTCTCCAGTAAATTCGATGCCGGGCCGCCCGCTCACGCTGCCGGTGCGGCCCGCCGGGCAAGCCGGCGAACGCCGCCGGTGCCTGCCCGAAGTAAGTTCAGGCCTTGCGCGGCGGCGCTTTCATGCTGGCCGCGATTATAAGCCACGCGGCAACGAGCCCCGAGCACGTGTAGAACACCGTGTTGGCGCCCCCGTGCTTCAGCAGCCAGCCGCCCACGATGCCGCCGAGCGCGAGCCCGATCGACTGCGTGGTGTTGTAGACACCCGTGGCCGCACCCTTGCGCGAACCGGGCGCGAGCTTCGACACGAGCGACGGCTGCGACGCTTCCAGGATGTTGAAACCGAGAAAGTAGATGAACAGAATCGCCGCCACAATCAGGATGGTATGCGGCGCGCTGCCCAGCAGCAATTGACCGATCAGGATAGCCAGAATGCCGCCGAGCAGCACCGGCTTCATCTTGCCCCGTTTTTCCGCGACGATGATCGCCGGAACCATCATCACGAACGCGAGCCCCATCACCGGCAGGTAGACCTTCCAGTGCGCGGCGACCGGCAGGCCGCCGTCGACGAGCAGGCGCGGCACAACGAGGAACAGCGCCGTCTGCGTCGCGTGCAGCACCAGCACGCCGAAGTTCAGGCGCAGCAGCTCGACGTTGTGCAGCACCTCGGCGAACGGCGCGGGCACGTGCACGGGCTTCGCCGCATCGGGCACGATCCACAGCACGACGCCGATCGCGAGGATCGACAGTACGCCGACGATCGCGAACAGCCCGCTCATCCCGACCCAGTGGAACACGATCGGCGCACCGACGATCGCGACCGCGAACGACACGCCGATCGAGCCGCCGACCATCGCCATCGCCTTCGTGCGGTTCTGCTCGGAGGTCAGATCGGCGATGAACGCGAGCACCGCGGACGAGACCGCGCCCATCCCCTGGATCACGCGGCCGACGATGATCCACGTGATGTCGTGCGCGAACGCGGCGACGAAGCTGCCGATCGCGAAGATCACGAGGCCCGTGGCGATCACCGGCTTGCGGCCGAACTTGTCCGACGCCCAGCCGTAGAAGATGTAGAACAGCGACTGCGTGACGCCGTAGGCCCCGAGCGCGATGCCGACGAGCAGCACGTTGTCGCCGCCCGGAATGGTTTTCGCGTAGACCGAGAACACCGGCATGATCATGAACAGGCCGAGCATGCGCAGCGCGAAGATCGCCGCGAGCGACGTGGTCGCGCGCAATTCGGGCGCAGTCATGCGGGAAGACGTGGCAGACGGATTGGACATCGGGAATGTATTTCGAATGATCGGGATGACCGCCCGACACCGGGCGGCGGAAGATCAGGACCAGCGGCCCGGGAGGCTTGGCGGGCGACACGTCGGGGCAGGATTCAGGCAGCCCGCGGGCCACCCGGAACCGCGCGGCGCGGCCGCTTTCCCGGCGCAGGCGCCGCCTTGCTGCCACCTGCGGCCAAGGCCGGGGGCCCCAAACGACGGCCTCGAAAAGCCGTTATAGTAGCAGGTTTGGTTCCCTCCATTTTCGCCAGGTTCATGGAACAGATCCGTATCCGTGGGGCACGCACCCACAACCTGAAAAACGTCAATCTCGACCTGCCGCGCCACAAGCTGATCGTGATTACCGGGTTGTCCGGGTCGGGCAAGTCGTCGCTCGCGTTCGACACCCTTTATGCCGAGGGCCAGCGCCGCTACGTCGAAAGCCTGTCCGCGTATGCCCGCCAGTTCCTGCAGTTGATGGAGAAACCCGACGTCGACCTGATCGAGGGTCTGTCGCCCGCGATCTCGATCGAGCAGAAGGCGACGTCCCACAACCCGCGTTCGACCGTCGGCACGGTCACGGAAATCCACGACTACCTGCGACTTTTGTACGCACGTGTCGGTACGCCGTACTGCCCCGATCACGACATCCCGCTGGAAGCGCAGAGCGTGTCGCAGATGGTCGACGCGGCGCTCGCGCTGCCCGAGGACACCAAGCTGATGATCCTCGCGCCCGTCATCGCGAACCGCAAGGGCGAGCACGCGGAGCTGTTCGAGGACATGCAGGCGCAGGGTTTCGTGCGCTTTCGCGTGCGCTCGGGCGGCGGCGCCGCGAACGAAGGCGTCGCGAAGATCTACGAGGTCGAGTCGCTGCCGAAGCTGAAGAAGAACGACAAGCACACGATCGACGTCGTCGTCGATCGTCTCAAGGTGCGCCCGGACATGAAGCAGCGCCTCGCCGAATCGTTCGAGACGGCGCTGCGCCTCGCCGACGGCCGCGCGATCGCACTGGAAATGGATACCGACCACGAGCACCTGTTCAGCTCGAAGTTCGCGTGCCCGATCTGCTCGTACTCGCTGCAGGAGCTCGAGCCGCGCCTGTTCTCGTTCAACAACCCGATGGGCGCGTGCCCGGAATGCGACGGCCTCGGCCAGATCACGTTCTTCGACCCGAAGCGGGTCGTCGCGCACCCGTCGCTGTCGCTCGCGGCCGGTGCCGTGAAGGGCTGGGACCGCCGCAACCAGTTCTACTTCCAGATGCTGCAGAGTCTCGCGGCCTTCTACGAATTCGACATCGACGCCGCGTTCGAGGACCTGCCGGAAAAGATCCGGAAGGTGCTGCTGTTCGGCTCGGGCAAGCAGACGATCCCGTTCTCGTACATCAACGAGCGCGGCCGCACGACGATCCGCGAGCACGTGTTCGAAGGGATCATCCCGAACCTCGAGCGCCGCTACCGCGAGACCGATTCGGTCGCGGTGCGCGAAGAGCTGTCGAAGTACCAGAACAACCAGCCGTGCCCGTCGTGCGAAGGCACGCGCCTGCGCCGCGAGGCGCGCCACGTGCGCATCGGCACCGGCGACCACGCGCGCGGCATCTATGAAATCAGCGGCTGGCCGCTGCGCGACGCGCTCGGCTATTTCGACGGGCTGACGCTCGAAGGCGCGAAACGCGAGATCGCCGACAAGGTGATCAAGGAAATCGTCGCGCGCCTGACGTTCCTGAACAACGTCGGCCTCGACTACCTGTCGCTCGAGCGCAGCGCCGAGACCCTGTCGGGCGGCGAGGCGCAGCGCATCCGGCTCGCGTCGCAGATCGGCTCGGGTCTGACGGGCGTGATGTACGTGCTCGACGAGCCGTCGATCGGCCTGCACCAGCGCGACAACGACCGCCTGATCGCGACGCTCAAGCACCTGCGCGACCTCGGCAACTCGGTGATCGTCGTCGAGCACGACGAGGACATGATCCGCACGGCCGACTACGTCGTCGACATGGGCCCGGGCGCCGGCGAGCACGGCGGCGTGATCGTGGCCGAAGGCACGCCGAAGCAGGTGCAGTCGAACCCGCAGTCGCTCACCGGCCAGTACCTGGTCGGCAAGCGCACGATCGAGTACCCGGACGAGCGGCTCGCGCCCGATCCCGAGCGGATGCTGCGCATCGTCGACGCGCACGGCAACAACCTGAAGCACGTCGATCTCGAGCTGCCGGTCGGCCTGCTGACCTGCATCACCGGCGTGTCGGGTTCCGGCAAGTCGACGCTGATCAACGACACGCTGTATCACGCGGTCGCGCGCCACCTGTACGGCTCGTCGGCCGAACCGGCACCGCACGAGGCGATCGAGGGCCTCGAGCACTTCGACAAGGTGATCAACGTCGACCAGTCGCCGATCGGCCGCACGCCGCGCTCGAACCCGGCCACCTATACGGGCCTGTTCACGCCGATCCGCGAGCTGTTCTCGGGCGTGCCGACCTCGAAGGAACGCGGCTACGATCCGGGCCGCTTCTCGTTCAACGTGAAGGGCGGCCGCTGCGAGTCGTGCCAGGGCGACGGCGTGCTGAAGGTCGAGATGCACTTCCTGCCGGACGTCTACGTGCCGTGCGACGTGTGCCACGGCAAGCGCTACAACCGCGAAACGCTCGAAGTGCAGTACAAGGGCAAGAACATCAGCGAAGTGCTCGACATGACCGTCGAGCACGCGTACGCGTTCTTCAGCGCGGTGCCGGTCATTGCGCGCAAGCTGAAGACGCTGCTCGACGTCGGCCTCGGCTACATCCGCCTCGGCCAGTCGGCCACGACGCTGTCGGGCGGCGAGGCGCAGCGCGTGAAGCTGTCGCTCGAACTCTCCAAGCGCGACACCGGCCGCACGCTGTACATCCTCGACGAGCCGACCACCGGCCTGCACTTCCACGACATCGCGCTGCTGCTGGAAGTGATCCACCGGCTGCGCGACCAGGGCAACACGGTCGTGATCATCGAGCACAACCTCGACGTGATCAAGACGGCCGACTGGGTGATCGACCTCGGCCCCGAAGGCGGCGCCGGCGGCGGCCAGATCATCGCGCAGGGCACGCCCGAGCAGGTCGCGAAGACGAAAGCGAGCTTTACCGGCAAGTACCTCGCGCCGCTGCTCAAGCGCCCGACCCGCAAGGTCGCGGCGGGCTGACGCTTCGCGCCGCCCTGTC
>NZ_LDVA01000366.1:0-51590 GCF_050768715.1 Burkholderia sp. ZZQ-2
TCGGCCGCGCGGACCGCGGTCGGCAAATTCGGCGGTTCGCTTGCGAAGATTGCAGCACCCGAACTGGGCGCGACGGTGATCCGCGCAGTGCTGGAGCGCGCGGGCGTGAAGCCCGAGCAGGTGAGCGAAGTGATCATGGGCCAGGTGCTGACGGCCGGCTCGGGCCAGAACCCGGCGCGGCAGTCGCTGATCAAGGCCGGGCTGCCGACGGCAGTGCCGGGGATGACGATCAACAAGGTGTGCGGCTCGGGCCTGAAGGCCGTGATGCTGGCGGCGAACGCGATCGTCGCGGGCGACGCGGACATCGTGATCGCGGGCGGCCAGGAGAACATGAGCGCGTCGCCGCACGTGCTGCCGGGCTCGCGTGACGGCTTCCGGATGGGCGATGCGAAGCTGGTCGACACGATGATCGTCGACGGCCTGTGGGACGTGTACAACCAGTACCACATGGGCATCACGGCGGAGAACGTCGCGAAGGAATACGGGATCACGCGCGAAGAGCAGGATGCGTTCGCGGCGCTGTCGCAGAACAAGGCGGAAGCCGCGCAGAAGGCGGGCCGCTTCGACGACGAGATCGTGCCGGTGTCGATCCCGCAACGCAAGGGCGAGCCGCTGCAGTTCGCGACCGACGAATTCGTGCGTCACGGCGTGACGGCGGAGTCGCTGGCGGGGCTGAAGCCGGCGTTCTCGAAGGACGGCTCGGTGACGGCGGCGAACGCGTCGGGGCTGAACGACGGCGCGGCGGCGGTGCTGGTGATGTCGGCGCAGAAGGCGGCGGCGCTGGGTCTGACGCCGCTGGCGAAGATCAAGGCCTACGCGAACGCGGGCGTCGATCCGAGCGTGATGGGGATGGGCCCGGTGCCGGCATCGCGCCGGTGCCTGGAGCGCGCGGGCTGGACGCCGGGCGACCTGGACCTGATGGAGATCAACGAGGCGTTCGCGGCGCAGGCGCTGGCGGTGCACAAGCAGATGGGCTGGGACACGTCGAAGGTGAACGTGAACGGCGGGGCGATCGCGATCGGTCACCCGATCGGTGCGTCGGGCTGCCGGATCCTGGTGACGCTGCTGCACGAGATGGCCAAGCGCGACGCGAAGCGCGGGCTGGCGTCGCTGTGCATCGGCGGCGGGATGGGCGTCGCGCTCGCGGTCGAGCGTCCGTAACCGGTCGTCCGTAACCGGCCGTTCGCCACCGGCGAACCGAATCCGTGCGCCGGCCGATTGCGGCTTCGGCCGGCGTCACGTGAAGTCAGAGGGGGCTCCGGCAGCTCTCGAAACCAAAAAATGGAGTGAGATTTATGTCTCAGCGAATTGCGTACGTAACGGGCGGGATGGGCGGCATCGGCACCAGCATCTGCCAGCGCCTGTCGAAAGACGGCTTCAAGGTGGTCGCAGGATGTGGCCCGAACTCGCCGCGCCGGGTGAAATGGCTCGAGGACCAGAAGGCGCTCGGGTACGATTTCATCGCGTCGGAAGGCAACGTCGGCGACTGGGACTCGACCAAGGAAGCGTTCGACAAGGTCAAGGCTGAAGTCGGCGAGATCGACGTGCTCGTCAACAACGCGGGTATCACGCGCGACGTCGTGTTCCGCAAGATGACGCACGAAGACTGGACCGCCGTGATCGACACCAACCTGACGAGCCTGTTCAACGTGACGAAGCAGGTGATCGACGGGATGGTCGAACGCGGCTGGGGCCGGATCATCAACATTTCGTCGGTGAACGGCCAGAAAGGGCAATTCGGCCAGACCAACTATTCGACCGCGAAGGCCGGTATTCACGGCTTCACGATGTCGCTCGCACAGGAAGTCGCGACGAAGGGCGTGACGGTCAACACCGTGTCGCCGGGCTACATCGGCACCGACATGGTGAAGGCGATCCGCCCGGACGTGCTCGAGAAGATCGTCGCGACGATCCCGGTGCGGCGTCTCGGCGGGCCGGAGGAAATCGGTTCGATCGTCGCGTGGCTCGCGTCGAACGATTCCGGTTTCGCGACCGGCGCCGACTTCTCGCTGAACGGCGGCCTGCACATGGGCTGAGCGTCCGCGCTGCGCGGGCCGGGTGGCCGCGCAGCCGGGCGTATTCCGAAGGCCCCCGCCTCCCGGATTCGGGCGGCGGGGATTCGTCACTTCCGCTACGCTGCACTCAAAGGCGTTACATGACTACTACAAAGAAGACGGCCGAACGGCTCATCAAGAAGTACCCGAACCGTCGGCTCTACGATACAGAGACAAGCACGTACATTACGCTGACCGACGTGAAGCAACTCGTGCTGGAGCAGGAGGACTTCAAGGTCGTCGATGCGAAATCCAACGAAGACCTGACGCGCAGCATCCTCCTGCAGATCATCCTCGAAGAGGAAAGCGGCGGCGTGCCGATGTTCTCGTCGTCGATGCTGTCGCAGATCATCCGTTTCTACGGGCATGCGATGCAGGGCATGATGGGGACGTACCTGGAAAAGAACATCCAGGCGTTCATCGACATCCAGAACAAGCTCGCGGATCAGTCGAAGAACCTGTACGAAGGCAATGCGATGAATCCGGAAGTCTGGTCGCAGTTCATGAACATGCAGGCGCCGATGATGCAAGGGATGATGACCAGCTACATCGAGCAGTCGAAGAACATGTTCGTGCAGATGCAGGAGCAGATGCAGAACCAGGCGAAGTCGATGTTCAGCACGTTCCCGTTCAAGCAGCCGGGCGCGTCGGAGCCGGAGAAGAAGTAGCGATTCGCGGCAGGCCGGCCGCGGCGGTGCGAGCCGTCGGGCGTCGGCGCCGCGAAGCAGGGCGGTCGATCGCCGTCGTGCATTCGGGCACGACGATGCGCGGTTGCCGCCTGCCGGAAGAAATCGCCGACGGTCGTCCAGGATCGTCGGTACCGAATGCCCGTGCCCGGTACGCGCGGGCATCGTCGCTCTCCAGTCGATCGAGATCCAGTCCATACGAATGAAAGCCGGGACGCGCCGAGCCTGACGGTGCGCGTTCGTGTCCGCGCGGGCGCTCGCGTGTCGTACCATAAGCGGCGCTGCGTGGAAGCTGCCTCTGGCGAACGCGGTAGCGGTTCCCGCGCACGGCGAGATGTGCGATGCCGCATCGATGCTGTGCGGCCGAGAAAAACAAACCGACTGAGAGAGAACATGCGAGGGATTCGAACGGCATCGACCGGCAGGCTGACCGGTCTTGTTGCGATGTTCATGATGGGCGTCGGCCTGGCCTTGCCGGGCTTTGCGATGGATTGCGCGAAAGCCGTCCAGCCGATCGAGAAGCGCATCTGCGCGAACTCCATGCTGCGCGCGGCCGACGCGCGCATGAACGCGGCGTACTCGGGCGCACTGAAGGCCGCGCCGGACACGACGATCCGCGACATGCTGGTGCGCGGCCAGCGCCGCTGGATCGACGCACGCAACAACCGTCTAGACGCCGATTACGAAGGCCATCCGCTGGCCGTCGACGAAGTGCGCAAGGCCATCGATCGGCGCACCGCCGTGCTGGCCGATCGATCGGACAAAGGGTTGATCGCGCGTGCACTGGCCGAGCGCAAGTGGCTCGCGAATTACACGGGCGGCCCGCTCACCGGTTTCGATGCAAACTGCGATTTCATTCCCGACGATGCAAGTGGCGCGCACGTTTCCTATGCGTGTTTCGGTGCTGTCCATGTGCAGCATCGTGCGCGGGTCTGCAGCCAGAGCGAGGACTGGGCAACCGGTGCGGTTTATCAGTACCGGTCGGTGAGCGCGGCAGACGGCGGGAAGGTTCGACCCGTGGCATTCTGCGAAACACAGGCGCATGCGAATGCGTGCGACAACGGTGGAGCGCAATCGGCATGGATGCGCGCAGGGGCGTCCGGTGGCGATAGCCATGTGTCAGCCCCCGTAGCCGGGTTGCCGCAACTCGATGCGGAAATGTGGCCGATCGGCGACGGCGACGATGTGGTGTGGTTCGACCGATGCCTGAAGGCGGCGGCGTTTCCGGACATGCGATGAAGTGTCGAGCCCGGTGTTTGAGTAAGGCCCGCCTCGGCGGGCTTTTCTGTATCGTCCGCCCGCCTCAAGTGCCGCGGATATCGATCGATTGTTTGTTTGCCGGGCGCGAGAGGACGACGCGATTCGCGATGATGGGCGGCAGGCAACCGCACAGCGGCGAAGAGCGGCGAACGGTATAGTCGGAACCCCGCGACTTCCGAATGTCACTCATGGGAATCAACCATCTGCGCGTCGTCGTGGTCGGCGGAGGCATCGTCGGCGCGTCCATCGCGTGGCATCTTGCTCGATCGGGTGCGCAGGTGACGCTGCTGGAAAAGCAGCCGGCGGCCGCGGGCGGCGCAACTCACTGGTCGTTCGGCTGGGTGGGCACCGGTAGCGCGCTTCCTTCTGAAAACCCGTCCGGATTTTCCCGCACGCTCGGCGCGCTCCCGGAGTTCGCCCGGCTGGCGCGTGAACTGGGCCCGTTGCCGGTGACGACGCGCGGGGCGCTTGTCTGGCTGGACACGGATGCGCAGACCGCCGCATTGATCGACGAGCAGCGCGCGGCGGGCGTGCAAATGGAGGCGCTGGGACGTCGAGACGTGGCCCGGATGGAGCCGCGTCTTGCACGACTTCCCGAGTTGATCGCATGGGCACCGGACGATTTCGTGGTCGAGCCGATCGACTTGACGCATCGGTTGCTGGCCGGCGCACAAACCGCCGGTGCTCGGATCCGGTGCGGTTGCGCAGTTGAAGCGGTCGAAACGCACAATGGGCGCGCTGTCGGTGTAAATACCGCGCACGGGCACGTGCCGGCGGAGGTCGTCGTCCTGGCGAACGCTGCTTCCGCGGTTGCTATCGCCGCAGGCCTGGGCATGTCATTGCCCGTTCGCGAGGAGCCGGCCGTCTTGATGCGCTTCGCGGCCGAGCCGGGGCTCATCAGCCACTTGCTCTACGGGCAGGACCTCGAAGTGCGCGTCGGCCCGTCGGGTAGCCTGCTGTCGGCTGCGGATCCTCCGGAAGAGGGGGACGACGGTCTTGCCGCGCTTGCTGCGCGTACGGCGTCGGACATTTCGGCATTGTTTGCCGATCCGCCGACCCTCACGCCCCTCTCCGCGAAATCGGCGCTTCGGCCGATGACGAACGACGGTGCGCCGATCAACGGGTTCTTGCCGGATGTTGCAGGCGTCTATGCCGTTGTTGGCCATCCTGGCGTGATTCTGGCTCCTCAGCTTGGCCGATTGGCCGCGAACGCGATCACGGGGGCGTAATTCGATGCTCGAGCGCCGGGCTGCGATCGATCGGACGACGGGCGATGCCTGCCGCATGCGAGCGAACGCCGTAGCCGCAAACGAAGACGTCCTGCCACCGTATCGGCAGCGCACGTCGATCATGGATATACTCGGCATCCTTTCATTTTCGAAAGGATGTCTGTATGCGCCCTCGGGTCAGCGTGTTTCTCGCCCTCAGTCTCGATGGATTCATCGCGGGTGAAAACGGCGATCTGTCGTGGCTGGAGGCGTTTTCGTCGGACTCGCCGGATGAAACCGGCTATACGTCGCTGATGAACGACATCGACGTGATCGTGATGGGGCGCAACACGTACGACACGGTGATTGCGTTTGACCCATGGCCCTATGCCGGCAAGCGGATGGTGGTCATGACCCGTCGGGAACTGGCTTCGCGCCACGGCGAAGAACCGTTCGACGGTGCGCTCACGACACTGCTTGGCAGGCTGGCGGAGCAAGGCCATCGTCACGTCTACCTGGACGGCGGCATGACGGCGCGGGAAGGTATCGCGGCCGGGGTCGTCGACAGCATCACGCTCAGCTGGGTGCCGATCGTACTCGGGAAGGGGATTCCGCTGTTCGGCAGTGACCTGCCGCAGACGCTGCTGCAGCTCGACGATACGAAACGGTTGCCGAGCGGGTTGATGCAGGCCCGGTATGTACCTGTCAGGCAGGATTGATGCGGGTGGCGATGCTGAACGCAGCGCCGAGGCAGGCGCTGCGTGGTCGTCGGTTCAGGCTGGTGTAATGCGTGTAACGCGTCTCTCGTGGTCCGTCAGTGCGCCGGGTCGAAATCCGGCTCGCCATCCGACGGAGGAAGGTCGAGCACCAGCTTGACGGCGCTGTAGTTGGCCTTGAGCGAAAACACGCGGCCAATCACGAGAAACGTCTGGCGCGAATTCTCGAGTTCGACGAAGTCGCCCGGTTGCGGTACGTGCGCGCCCTGGTCGTACGAAAAGCTGGTGCTGGTCTGCTCGCCGATGGCTTCGGCTGCGTGCTCGGTGAATTCGATCGTGATGTGGGTGGTCATGCGAACCCCGTTGGTCGATTGAAAAGGATGGACGCCTGGATTTTCGCATAGCGGCCGGCTGTGCCCGGGGCGATTTTTGTGCGGTAGGTGGCATCGATGGAGTGCGAGGGTGCGCTTGCGGACGTCGCTGGCTGGGCTACGTGCGTCGCTGATTGTGCGTGGCGTGAAGGCGCGTGGACGAATGTGTGCAGCCTGGTCAGCAAGCGATCTCCGACATACGTGTTCGCTCAATCGAAGTGGGCACGCGTCATGCGGTCCGCAAGCTGCAGTTCGCGGCACCAAGGTGGTAATTGTCGGATCCTATTCGTAATAGCCGCGAAATTTCTGCATTTCCCCGGCGGCCTCTAGCGCACGCAAGGCTGACCTGAGCCGATTCTCGTGGCCACGGGACAAGTGAATTCTCTTTTCTCCAAGAGGTGAGGAGAACTCAGTGAAGAGGCGATTTACCAACGAACAAGTCATCCGGATCTTGAGCGAGATGGCCGAGAGCCGGAGCGAGCCGGTGAAGGATCTATGCAAACGCCCGGCGGACGGTCGCGCTCATGATCGGGCCATCCGTGGCCGTTCTCCAAGATTGAAGTGGCCCGAAGAAACCAGGCAGATCCATTCGGCTTGATTCTTCATTTACCCGTGATTGGGGTGCGAGGGCGTGAGATTCACCCGCATTACACCGGGATGTGAATCTCTACCTCTCCGTCGAACCCGTTGGGCTGTGCCGGCCTGGCGAGAAAGGGCGGCAGCGTGCCCTGCACGCGGCCGCCGGCCGTATAGCCTGGCGGGAGCGTCGGTGTCTTCACTGGCGAGTTCTGGATCCTGAATGGCAGTACTGCTACAGGGCTTAAGGTCCCGCTGGTCACTTGTTCCTTGGCCTTCTTTCGAACGTCTTCTTGTGAAAGGGTGGATTTCGGTTTATCCAAGCTTACGGCGCGCCAGGTAAGCTTGATGAAGTTGGGGGCGTACGAGTACAAGTCCGTCTGGGCTATTTGATGGGAAAGCGGTTCGACGGCGCATTGTGCGCAGTAGTACACGCCGATCCAGCGCGTGCTGCTATCGTCGCTACGACCATTGTCCCAGCTCAGGCTGGCTGTCAGGAAATTTCGAATAAATGTCTCGACGGTCTCGTGATTCGAGTTGCCGATCTTCGTAAATGGTGCGAGGTTTTTCCAGTCGGTATTACCGCCCATACCTTGATTTATCAAGTGTGCGCGGATCCACGTATCGGTTTTGCGCGGAGGTGTCCCGTCATAATGATAGGTATTCTCGTTGAACGGTTCGGGCGGCCAGGTATTGCTCGGGGGTTTCCCATTCCATGGGTATCCATCGGGCATCTTCCCCGGCTGATTGTAGAAGTCTGGACCAATTAGGCCGGTTGCCCAACTGGCACCGAATGCGCGTCCGGCCACGTACACCGCCTGATTACCGTACTCTTCTCGCACAAGTGGAAAAAACGTGTCTTTCATCCAGTCTTTTCGAGGCCTCGAGCCCGATGTGGTGTAAAGAAGCGACGTCATTCATAGTCTCCATAAGGTATGAGAAGCGCTTGTGCTTTGGAGCAAGCGATCCCGTACAGACTTGGAACCGGAACATGCACCCGACAGAGGTCGCGGCCCTGGCAATTGCCATTGGATGCCCGGAAATCGCGTGGTTGCGTCGATACATCTCAGATGTCAGGTTCCCGACAGGAACTCCGATGCCGGTGACGTGAAACTTAAACGCCACGCGTAATGAAAATAATCTCCCTCGCGTGGTAGATCCATTACACGTGATTACACGGCTTCGTCATCCGGAAGTAGTTTGCGTAAATGGAAATTCCGAGCATCGATCAGTTCGACTCGCAATGCGACAGGCATAACGAAAATGGCGCCGAAGCGCCGTGGTTTCATGTGGAGGCCGGTTTCGACAACACGCGAAGATGCCTGCGGCCTATCAGGAAACTGCGATACGAACGAATCGCGACATCCCGCACCGCGCGCAAGAAAAACTGGGGCGCGCACTGCCGCACATGGCGTTGACGGCACGCCGACAGTCCTTCGTCACGAAATGATAGGGACGCATCAGGCGCCATATTCGCTGTCGGCCGCCCGCCGCGCCGCATGCTCGAGCTGTCGATCGACGTTACCGTTGGCTACTTGTTTTGGCTCGCCGCCCCTAAATCGCTGTAAACTCACGCTTTTGCTGCCACGCCCCCACATTCCAGATGTCCCAATCCCCCAAAGTAGGGTTCGTTTCGCTTGGTTGCCCGAAAGCCCTCGTCGATTCCGAACAGATCATCACGCAACTGCGTGCCGAAGGTTATGAAATCTCCGGCACCTACGACGGCGCCGACCTCGTCGTCGTGAACACCTGCGGCTTCATCGACGAAGCCGTGCAGGAAAGCCTCGACGCGATCGGCGAAGCGCTGACCGAGAACGGCAAGGTGATCGTCACCGGCTGTCTCGGCGCGAAGTCGAGCGCCAGCGGCTCGAACCTGATCGAGGAAGTCCATCCGAAGGTGCTCGCCGTCACCGGCCCGCACGCGGTGGGCGAAGTGATGCAGGCCGTGCATTCGCACCTGCCGAAGCCGCACGACCCGTTCACCGACCTCGTGCCGGCGGCCGGCATCAAGCTCACGCCGCGCCACTACGCGTACCTGAAGATCTCCGAAGGCTGCAACCACCGCTGCACGTTCTGCATCATCCCGTCGATGCGCGGCGACCTCGTGTCGCGCCCGGTCGCCGAAGTGATGCTGGAAGCCGAGAACCTCTTCAAGTCGGGCGTGAAGGAGCTGCTCGTGATCTCGCAGGACACGAGCGCGTACGGCGTCGACGTGAAGTACCGCACGGGCTTCTGGAACGGCAAGCCGATCAAGACGCGCATGACCGACCTGGTCGCCGCGCTCGGCGAACTCGCGGCACAGTACGGCGCATGGGTGCGCCTGCACTACGTGTACCCGTACCCGAGCGTCGACGAAGTGATTCCGCTGATGGCCGAAGGTCCGTTCAAGGGCCACGTGCTGCCGTATCTCGACGTGCCGTTCCAGCACGCGCATCCGGAAGTGCTGAAGCGCATGAAGCGTCCGGCGAACGCCGAGAAGGTGCTCGAGCGCGTGCAGAAGTGGCGCGAGATCTGCCCGGACCTGACGATCCGCAGCACGTTCATCGCGGGCTTCCCCGGCGAGACGGAAGAGCAGTTTGAAACGCTGCTCGACTTCATCCGCGAGGCGGAACTCGATCGCGTCGGCTGCTTCGCGTATTCGCCGGTCGAAGGCGCGACGGCAAACGAACTCGACGGCGCGCTGCCGGATGAGGTTCGCGAGGAGCGTCGCGCACGCTTCATGGAAGTCGCCGAGGAAGTGTCGGCGAACCGCATTCAGCGCAAGGTCGGCAAGACCCTCAAGGTGCTGATCGACGAAGTCAGCGAGGAAGGCGGGATCGGCCGCACGGCGGCCGATGCGCCGGAGATCGACGGCGTCGTCTATGTCGAGCCGGCGGCGAAGGCCTCGAAGCGCTACAAGGTCGGCGATTTCGTGTCCGTGAAGATCACGGGCGCCGACGGCCACGATCTGTGGGGCGAGGTGTAAGCGGTGGCCGCCGCATTCCCGGAGATCCTCGCGCTCGGCGAAGCGATGATCGAATTCAACCAGTCGCAGCCGGGCCGGCCTGAATTCCTGCAGGGCTTCGGCGGCGACACGTCGAACTTCTGCATCGCGGCGGCGCGCCAGGGCGCGTCGACGGGCTTCGTATCGGCGATCGGCGACGATCCGTTCGGCCGGCTGCTGGCCGACATGTGGCGCGCGGAATGCGTCGACACGACGTACGTGCGGATCGATCGCACGGCGCCGACCGGCGTGTATTTCGTCACGCACGGCGCCGACGGCCACCAGTTCGACTATCTGCGCGCGGGCTCGGCGGCGAGCCGCTATGCGGCGGGCGACCTGCCGCTCGACGCACTGGCCGCCGCGAAGGCCGTGCACCTGTCGGGCATCAGCCTCGCAATCAGCACGGCCGCGTGCGACGCCGCGTTCGCGGCGATCGACCACGCACGCCGCAACGGTGCGAAGGTCAGCTTCGACACGAACCTGCGCCTGAAGCTGTGGCCGCTGCCGCGCGCCCGCGCGGTGATGCGCGAGGCGCTGCGCCAGACGGATATCTGCCTGCCCAGCTGGGACGACGTGACGGCAATCACGGGCGCGAACGATCGCGACGCGATCGTCGACGCGATGCTCGAACACGGGCCGCAGGTCGTTGCGCTGAAGCTCGGCAAGGAAGGTGCCTACGTGGCGACGCCGAACGAGCGGCGCGTCGTGCCGGGCTTCGCGGTCGAAGCCGTCGACGCGACGGGCGCGGGCGACTGCTTCGGCGGTGCCTTCGTCGCGCGGATCGTCGCGGGCGACGATCCGTTCGCGGCGGCGCGTTATGCGAACGCCGCGGCGGCATTGTCGACGACGGGCTACGGCGCGGTCGCGCCGATTCCGCAGCGCGAGGCGGTGGAGCGCCTGATGCAAGGCTGATGCGCAATACGCGCGCCGGCCGCGGCTTCGTATGACGGCCAGCGCATCGCCGCAATTTACGAGCGAATCTGAAGCAAGGAGCAACACAAGGTGGGTCGATATTCGCAATGGCAACGGGCGCTCGTCGTCGCGGGCGCGCTGGCGGCAGGCATGGCGATGCCGGGCGTGGTCGCGGCGCAGGCTGTCGCGCCGGGCGTGCAGCAGGACGAACCGGCACCGGCGCGGCCGCTGAAGCCGAATCCGGAGTTTGCCCGCCTGCCGCGCTACGAAGGCACGCTCGGCGACCGCCCGATCGTCGTGCATCTCGGCCCGAAGACGGACGAGGAAGGCGTGCACGGCGAATACCAGTTCGCCGATACGGGTGAGGTCGTGCTGCTCGCGGGCGATCGCGACGGCGACACGCTTGAAATCGAGGAATCGAACGACGGCACGAACATCACGGGCGTGTGGATCGGCCGCTTCGACGCGACGGGCACCCTGAAGGCCGACCGGATGAATTCGGACGAGTCGGATCCGCAGCCCGTCGTGCTGCGTCTCGCGCCGGGCAAGCGCGCGGCGCTGCAGGTGCGCGACGGCCGCGTGCAGGAAATCGAGACGGTGGGCGGCGTCGTCAACCTGCGCACCGACAACTGAACCCGCGCTGGCTCGGCGCGCGCGGCGCGCATTGTACCGGGCCAATCGTGCCGATTTTGGCTAATCTGGCGACTTATTCCGCAACCGAACGGCCTCGTGCCCGGCTTCCTGTCATGACTGCATCCACTCCCAAGCGCGCGCTGCAAACCCGCATCGTTCAACCCGACGACGTGATCCCGGAAGGTTTCCGTTCGTTCGTGCCGCCGGTCGCGCGCGCGTCGACGGTCGTGTTCCCCGATCTCGCGACGATGCGTGCGCTCGTCTGGCACAACGACAACCAGTGGCGCTACGGGCTGCATTCGACGCCGACGTCGCTCACGCTCGCGCAGCGGCTTGCCGAGATCGAGGGCGGCACGCATGCGCTGCTGCAGCCGTCGGGCCTCGCGGCGATCATGAACGTCTATTTCGGGATCGTGAAAGCCGGCGACGACGTGCTGATTCCGCACAACGTGTACGGGCCGAACGCCGATTTCGGCAACTGGCTCGCGAAGGATTTCGGCATCACCGCGCGCTACTACGATCCGCTCGTCGGTGCCGGCATCGCCGACCTGATCCAGCCGAACACGCGGCTGATCTGGATCGAGGCGCCCGGCTCGGTGACGATGGAAGTGCCCGACGTGCAGGCGATCACGGCGGCCGCGAAGGCGCGCGGCATCGTCACCGCGATCGACAACACCTTTTCGGCCGGGCTCGCGTTCAAGCCGTTCGAGCACGGCGTCGACATCTCGGTGCAGGCGCTGACCAAGTACCAGTCGGGCGGCAGCGACGTGCTGATGGGCGCGACGCTCACCGCGAGCGCCGACCTGCAGGCGAAGCTGAAGCTCGCGCGGATGCGCTGCGGGATCGGCGTGTCGGTCGACGATTGCTCGCTCGTGCTGCGCAGCCTGCCGAGCATGCAGGTGCGCTTCGACGCGCACGGCAAGAGCGCGCTCGCGTTGGCGCAATGGCTGAAGGCGCGGCCGGAGATTGCGTCGGTATTGCATCCGCAGATGGCCGATTGCCCGGGGCACGCGTCGTTCATGCGCGATTTCACCGGCGCGGGCGGGTTGTTCTCGGTGGTGTTCGACGAACGCTACAGCGCGGAGCAGGTTGACCGCTTCGTCGAGTCGCTCGAACTGTTCGCGATCGGCTGGAGCTGGGGCGGTGCATGCAGCCTTGCGATGCCTTACGACGTCGCGTCGATGCGTCCGGACTGGCCGCATCGCGGCACGCTGGTGCGTTTCTATGTCGGCCTGGAAGACGAAGCCGACCTGCGCGCGGACATCGAACGCGCGATGCAGGCCGCACTCGGCTGATCGCCGGCCGGTCAGGTTCCCCGGCACGACAAAACGCCGGCGCGATGCAACATCGCGCCGGCGTTTTTCATTTGACGCGCGGCAGGATCAGAACAGCCGCAGCAGTCCGTCGAGGCCGACGTGATCGAACGCGACCGTCGCCGCGTCGCGCACGACGGGTTTCGCGTGGTACGCGACCGACAGCCCGGCTTCGGCCATCATCTTCAGGTCGTTCGACCCGTCGCCCATCGCGATCGCGCGGCTCGGCTCGAGGCCGAGCGACGCGCACGTCTCGCGCAGCAGGCGCGCCTTCACGTCGGCGTTGACGATCTCGCCGAGCACCTTGCCGGTCAGCTTGCCGTCGACGATCTCGAGCGTGTTCGCATGCGCGTAGTCGAGGCCGAGGCGCGCCTTCAGCCGCTCGGTGAAGAACGTGAAGCCGCCCGACACGAGCAGCGTCTTCATGCCGGCGGCCTTCACGCCGGCGAGCATCGTCTCGGCTCCCGGCGTCAATTGCAGCCGTTCCTCGTACACGCGTTCGAGCGCGTGCGCGTCGAGCCCGGCCAGCAGCGCGACGCGGCGCATGAGGCTTTCGTTGAAGTCGCGGATCTCGCCGCGCATCGACGCTTCGGTGATCTCGGCGACCTGCGTTTTCAGCCCGCAGAAATCGGCGATCTCGTCGATGCATTCGATCGTGATCAGCGTCGAATCCATGTCCATCACGGCGAGCCCGAAATCGGCGAGCGTGCGGCCGGCCTCGACGAACGCGAAGTCGAGCGCGTGCGTGCCGCAGTACGCGTCGATGTCGACGCGCTGTGCCGGGCTCGCGTCTTCGATGCGCAGCGCATGATCGTCGGTCTGCACGATGCGGGTGCCGCGCGACAGCGCGAGCAGCGGTTTGTGATGGGCGTCCGACAGCGGCGCAAGGCTCTGGATGACGAGGTTGTGGGTCATGACGGGATGGTTGGGAGACGTATGAAAAGCGTGCGCGGCCAATGGGCGGCCGTCTGCGTGCGCGGCCCCGTTCGACTGCGGGCCATTGCGTCGCGAACGCGCCATTGTAGCCGGTTGGCCGGACCGGGCGGTCGCGGCAGGGACGAATCCTGAGGCCCGACTCGAACCGGCACGCCCGCGGCGCGAGCCGAATGAAGGCGCCTATCGCCCGTCCGCGCGATCCCAGTACGGTGGATCGCCGAAATGCTCGGCCAGGAACGCGATGAACGCGAGCGTCTTCAGCGGCACGTGTGTGCGGCTCGGGTAGACGGCCCAGATCGCGACATCGTCGGCGAACGGATAGTCGTCGAGTATCGTGACGAGCGTGCCGCTCGCGAGCAGCGGGCCGACGTCCCAGGTCGACTTGATCGCGATCCCGAAGCCGTCGACGAGCGCTTCGCGGATGGCTTCGCCATTGCTCGCGACGAGCCGGCCGCCGACCCGCACGGTCAGCGGGCCTTGCGGCGTCGTGAACGACCAGTCGCGCTGGTCGCCGAGGATCACGCATTCGTGCTGCGTCAGGTCGGCCGGATGGCGCGGCGTGCCGTGCCCGGCGAGATACGCGGGCGAGCAGCACAGCACGCGGCGGTTGGCGGCAAGCTTGCGCGCGACGAGCGTCGAGTCCTTCAGCGCGCCGAGGCGGATCGCGACGTCGTAGCCGTCGTCGACCAGATCGACGATCTCGTCCGACAGCCGCAGGTCGAGCGACACGGACGGATAGCGACGCAGGAATGCGGGAATCACCGGCGCGACATGCTGCCGGCCGAACGACGACGACATCGACACCTTCAGCCGCCCGTACGGCTCGGTGCGGCCGTGGCCGACCGACGCGCGCGCGGCGTCGGCCGCCGACAGCAGCGTGTCGGCGTGCGCCATGAATACCTCGCCGTCCTGCGTGAGGCTGATGCGGCGCGTGGTGCGGTGCAGCAGCCGTGCGCCGAGCTGACGCTCGAGTTGTGCGATGCGCGCGCTCGCGACCGCGGCCGACACGCCGAATTCGCGCCCGGCCGCAGTGACGTTCGCGAGCAGGGCCGCGCGAACGAACAGCGCGACGTCGAGCAGGTCGAGCGGCTTGTCGGGGGCCGGAATCGAATCGGAGGCCATTATTCTGAATTTCCTGAAAATGTTTCAGGAAATATAGCGGTTTTCTCGAATGATCGGGTTGCCTACGATGACGTTCATGGGGCTGCGCCGCGGCCCCCAGGTTTCCAGAAGGAGTTTCGTGATGAAGGCCGTTGGACTGACCCGTTATCTGCCGATCGACGATCCGCAAGCCTTGCTCGACGTGGAGCTGCCGCAGCCCGTGCCGGGCCCGCGCGACCTGCTCGTGAAGGTCGAGGCGATTTCCGTGAACCCGGTGGACACCAAGGTGCGCGCGCCGAAGCCGCAGGTCGAGGACACGCCGCGCGTGCTCGGCTGGGATGCGGCCGGCACGGTGGTCGCGGTCGGTGCCGACGTCACGTTGTTCCGGCCCGGCGACGAAGTGTTCTATGCGGGCAGCATCACGCGGCCCGGCGCGAACAGCGAATTCCATACGGTCGACGAGCGGATCGCCGCGCTGAAGCCGCGTACGCTCGATTTCGCCGCGGCGGCCGCGCTGCCGCTCACCGCACTGACCGCGTGGGAGGCGCTGTTCGACCGGCTGCGCGTGTCGCCGCAGGGGGCGGACGCCGGCAAATCGGTGCTGATCATCGGCGGCGCGGGTGGCGTGGGCTCGATCGCGATCCAGCTCGCGAAGGCGCTCGGCAAGCTGCACGTGATCGCGACCGCGTCGCGGCCGGCGTCGGCCGAATGGGTGCGTGCGCTGGGTGCGGATGCGGTGGTCGACCATTTCGGCGACTTGCCTGCGCAGTTGCGCGAGGCCGGGCATCCGAGCGTCGACTACGTGCTGATTTTCAACGATACGGATCGTCATTTCCCCGCCGCTGCGGAGGTAATCCGGCCGCAGGGCGGCATTTGCACGATCGTCGAGAACGACAAGCCGGTGCCGGTCGAACTGCTGAAGGCGAAAAGTGCGGCGTTTCACTGGGAGTTCATGTTCACGCGTGCGATGTTCGAGACGCCGGACATGATCGAGCAGCACCGGATCCTCGGCGAAGTCGCGCGGCTCGTCGACGGCGGCACGCTGCGCACCACGCTCGGCGAACAGCTCGGCACGATCAATGCCGCGAACGTGCGGCGCGCGCACCAGCTGCTCGAGGCCGGGCGCGCGATCGGCAAGCTCGTGCTGAGCGGCTTCTGAGCCGGCATCTCGCGTAAGGTTGCGGCGCCGCGAACGCAAGCGGGGTAACACCCGATGCGTTTGCGGCGCACGGCATGCCGCTTGGCGGTAGACTGGCAGCGCATCATGCATCGAAAACCGCGCGGCACGCGCGTGCCGCCGCATACCAAGGAGGTCAGCATGAGCCAACGCAGCTTGTCAGTCGCCGCATCGTGGTCGGTCGTGTTCGCGGCGGCGTGCGTCAGCGCGAGCGTATTCGCGGCGCCGCCGGTCAAGGGCAGCCTGAAGGGCGGCGGCACCGGACAGCTTGAATACACCGTCAAGGTCGACTCGAAGACCTTCGGCAACACGCAGGAGACCCGCAAGATCCGCTCGGGCGAGACGGACGACTTCAACTGGAAGTCGGTGCCGCCGAGCGGTGCGGTCGCGATGCCGGACGGTTGCCCGAACGCCGACAGCCTGCCGCGCGACGCGAACGGCGCGATGGTCCGCCAGACCCAGGTGCGGCTCGCGCCGTCGATCGACGCGAAGGGCGTCGCCAACGTGCAGATGAGCTTCCAGGCGGCCGCGCCGAAGGGCACGCGCAACGTGACGGTCGGCGGCAAGTCGCTGCAATGCCCGGACGTCGCGTCGGTGAGCCAGGTGAAGTGGGTGTCGATCCCGACCAACGGCGGTTCGAAGTCCGTCACGATGAGCGACGGCACGAAGGTGACGGTGTCGATCAAGCGCTGAACGGCGCGCGCGGGCCGCTGCCGGAACCGGTGCGCGCGCAACGGATTCGGCGCGCGGGCCGGCCCGGCGGCGCGTGAGCGTTTCGTGTCGCCGTCACGGTGCTTTCCCGCGACCTGCTCGCGGTACCGTGCTGCTGCAACGGTATGGCAGCAGCACGGCGTGCGCGGCGTCGCGCGTCGACCAGCGTGACGTCATGCGAATGTCACGCTATGCTCGCCCGCATCATCCACTTCTCGTAACGACATCCCGATGAAATGCCGAATCCGCGCATTGCTGTGCGCCATTGCGTTCGCCGCCATGCACGCGCACGCGGCCGACGATTGCGGTTTCGTGAAAAAGGTCGGGCTGCCGTCCCGGCAGCAGGTGGCCGTCGTGTCGAGCGGCGCGCTCGAACCGTGCTCGACCGGCAGCTACGCGGTGCGGGTGTATTCGACCGCACATGCCGCCGCCGGCTTCGATACCGACGACTACGTGACGGGCGCGCTGCACGCGCGTGACGGTACGGTCACCGATGCGTTCACGGCCGACCTCGGCGCGCGGGCGCCGCAGGCGCTCGTCGTGACGACACGCTCGGCCGGCAGCGGCGGCTATGTCGGCGCGCAGGCCTATGTGACGACGTCGCGCGCGGTGCGGCTCGTTGCGTCGGTCGACGGGCTCGCAGCGGACGCGGACATCGTGGCCGCATTGCGGCAGGCGATCGGCAAGCGTCGCGGCGCGCGCTGACCGGCGAACCGCGCGAACGCATCGCGCGGCGACTTCCGCGTGTCAGTGCGTGCGTTCCTCGAGCCGCGATGCGAGAAAGCGGTGATCCGCCGAGAACAGCCGGCGATAGGTCATCAGCACCGCGCCGACGGTGCCGAGCGCGGAAGCCGCGGCGATCAGGAACATGATCACGATCTGGTAGCGCACGGCCTGCAGCGGCGACTGGCCGGCCAGCACCTGGCCCGTCATCATTCCCGGCAGGCTCACGACGCCGACGACGGCCATCTGGTTCAGCGTCGGCAGCATGCCTGCGCGCACGGCCTGGCGCGCGGCGTCCTGCGCGGCTTCCCAGCGCGTCGCGCCGAGCGCGAGTGCGGTTTCGACGCGGTCGCGGCGCGCCGTGAGCTCCTCCATCATCCGCTCGACGCCGAGCGACACGCCCGTGAGCGTATTGCCGAGAATCATCCCGAGGATCGGAATCGCGTATTGCGGTGCGTACCACGGATGGATGCGGATCACGACGAACAGGCCGACCGCCGCGACGAACCAGCTGCTGAACCAGATCGACGCGATGCTGTCGATGCGCTGGCCGCGGTAGGTGCGCTTGCCGCGCCCCGCGCCGGCGAACCCTGCGATCAAGGTCATCAGCGCGGTGAGCGGCAGCACGATGTACCAGTGAGGATGACCGAATACCCAGCCGAGCACGTAGCCGATCGCGAGCAACTGCACGACGGTGCGCACGGCCGCGAGCGCGAGCTTGCGGCCGAGGCCGAGCGACAGTGCCATCGAGATCGCGCCGTTGACCGCGACGAGCGCGGCGGCGATGCCGACGTCGACGAGGCTCAGGTCCTGCAATGCGGGGCTCATCGTGTTGCCTCCGTCGGGTTGGCAACGTGTATCACGCCGGCCTGCATCACGAGCCGCATCGTGCCGATCCGTGCGGCCTGGGCCGGATCGTGCGAAATCCACATGTACGCGCGGGCGTCGGGCGCCGCGTCGAACCATGCGCCGACGAGCGACTCGATCGCGCGCGCCGATTCGGGGTCGAGCGCGGAGGTCGGCTCGTCGAGCAGCAGCACGTCGGGATCGAGCTGCAGCACGCGCAGCAGCGCGGCGATCTGGGCTTCGCCGCCCGACAGGTCGTTCGCGCGCTTGTCGAGAAAGTCGGGGCCGCGGCCGGCCTGCGCGGCGAGCGCTTCGGCGCGCGCGCGATCGAACGCGACGTCGCGATAGATCGCGAGCGAATACGGATAGCGCAACTGCGATTCGACGGTGCCGTCCATTTGCGCGGGGCGCTGGCGTACATAGGCGACGCTGCGCCGGTAACGCGGGATCGCGCTGCGCCGGATCCGTTTGCCGCGCCACAGGATGTGGCCGCCGTCGAGCGGATCGAGTAGCGCGAGCGCGCGCAGCAGCACGCTCTTGCCCGACCCGGACGGTCCCGTGACAGCAATTCGCGATCCCGCTGCGAGGCTTAAATCGGTCGGGGCGAGCAGGGTCTTGCCGCTGCTGGCGTCGCGCCGCGTGATGTGCTGCGCATCGATGAGGCCGGTGGGGGCTGTCATGTCACAAATGAAAAAAAGCGTTAATGGCGCCGAAACGTCACCATGGCGTGCGTCATAATACCGACTGAAAAGCCGCGGGTGTCGCGCGCCGTTCGTCCACGCAAGCGGCCCGGCATGGTGCGGCGACATTTCAGAACAACAACGGAACCGCCATGACGCTTACCCGAGCCATCGGCAAATCGGCTGCATGGATCGTCGGTATCGTCGCGGTGCTCATCGCGGCGGCCGGCGTCTTTCTCTTTACGTTCGACTGGAACCGCGCGAAGCCGTGGGTCAATGAACAGGTGAGTGCCGCACTCGGCCGCCCGTTCGCGATCAACGGCGATCTCAAGGTCGGCTGGCGCCGCCCCGACGGCGAAACCGGCTGGCGTGCCTGGGTGCCCTGGCCGAGCTTTTCGGCCACGCAACTCGAGATCGGCAACCCCGACTGGGCGAAGACGCCCAAGTTCGTCACGCTCGATGCCGCGCACTTCGACCTCGCGATCCTGCCGCTGCTCGCGCATGAAATCGTCATCCCGTCGATCGACGTCGTGAATCCGGCCGTCGACCTCGAGCGCCTCGCCGACGGCCGCAACACGTGGACCTTCCAGTTCAAGCAATCGTCGCAGCCGTCGCCGTGGAAAGTGCGGCTCGACAGCTTCGGCTTCGCGAAGGGCACCGTCACGTATCGCGACGCGATCACGAAGGCCGACCTGACCGTCGCGATCGATACGCTCGGGCAGCCGATTCCCCTCGGCGATGTGCTGAAGGAGCAGGAGCAGACATCGCGCGCGGCATCCGCGCAGCGTGTCGGCAAGCGCGGCGCCGCGCAACTGAGCGCGAAGGCCAACGCGGAAGCCGCATCGGGCGCGTCCGCCGCGCAGGCCGCGAGTGCGGCGTCGGGGGTGGGGGCTTCGGCTGCATCTGCGGCGGTATCGGCTTCGTCGTCGTCCGCTTCATCGGCGTCGGTCGCCGCTTCCGCTTCTCCTGCAAGCGGCGCTGCGGCGCCCGCGAAGCCGTCCGGCCCGACCTATGCGTTCGGGCTGAAGGTCGACGGCCGCTACAAGAACGTGCCGATCAGCGGTACCGGCAAGCTCGGCGGCGTGCTGGCGATCCAGGATGCGTCGCGGCCGTTCCCGCTGCAGGCCGACGTGAAGGCCGGCGACACGCGGCTCGCGATCGTCGGCACGCTGACCGATCCGATGCATCTCGCGGCGATCGACCTGCGGCTGTGGCTGCAGGGCACGTCGATGTCGCACCTTTACCAGCTCACCGGCATCACGCTGCCCGACACGCCGCCTTACGCGACGGAAGGGCGGCTGATCGGCAACTTCAAGCGGCGCGCGAGCACGTTCCGCTACGAGAACTTCAACGGCCGCGTCGGCGGCAGCGATCTCGGCGGCACGCTGGTGTACGAGCAGCGCGAGCCGCGGCCGAAGCTGTCGGGCGAGCTCGTGTCGAACCTGCTGCAGTTCTCGGACCTCGCGCCGGTGATCGGCGCGGATACGGCCGCAAGCAAGGCCAGGCGCGGCGACACGACACGCCAGCCGCCGGGCCGCGTGCTGCCGGTCGAGACGTTCCGTACCGATCGTTGGCGCGAGATCGACGCGGACGTCAAGTTCACGGGCCGCAAGCTGATCAAGAGTTCGAACCTGCCGATCACGAACCTGTACACGCACATCGTGATGCAGGACGGCGTGCTGTCGCTCGAACCGCTGCAGTTCGGCGTCGCGGGCGGTACGCTCGCGACGACCGCGCACCTCGACGGCAGCGGCGCGCCGCTGAAGGGCCGCTTCACGGTGGCCGCGCGGCACCTGAAGCTCAAGCAGCTGTTCCCCACGCAGAAGGTCATGCAGTCGGCGCTCGGCGAGATCAACGGCGATGCGTCGCTGTCGGCGACCGGCAACTCGCCGGCCGCGCTGGCCGCGACGTCGACCGGCGAAGTGAAGGCGCTCGTCACGGACGGCCGCATCAGCCGCCTGCTGATGGAGGCGGCGGGGCTGAACGTCGCGAACGTCGTGTACGAGAAGCTGTTCGGCAACAATGACGTGAAGATCAACTGCGCGGCAGTCGACTTCGTCGCGACCAACGGGATGCTCGACCCGAAGGTGTTCGCGCTCGATACCGACGATGCGTTGATCAACGTCGACGGCCCGATCAGCCTGCGCGACGAAACGCTCGACCTGAAGATCCATCCGCATACGAAGGGTTTCCGGATCTTCTCGCTGCGCTCGCCGCTGTATGCGAAGGGCACGTTCAAGGATCCGAAGGTCGGCGTCGACGCGGGCGCGCTCGCGCTGCGCGCCGGCGCGATGGTCGGCCTCGGCCTGATCAACCCGTTCGCGGCCTTGATCCCGCTGATCGCGCCGAGCAACAACAAGGACGTGCCGTGCTCGGAGCTGTTCGGGCAGGTGAAGGCGACGGCGGCCCAGAAGGCCGCCGCGAAAGCCGGCAAGTGACGGACGTGCGTCGCGCGGTGAGCGCGACGCGCGTGCGGCCGATGCAACCGTTCCGTGCGCGGAGCAGGCTTGCAACGACCTGCCGCCTGGCCGTATCGATGTATCGCCCCGGCGAACCGTGTCGACCGTTCGTGGCGTGTCAGCTACCCGCGCGCGCCCACAGCAGCACGGCGTCGACTTCCCGGCCGTCGATTCGCACGGGGCCGACGGTGCCGAGCTGCAGGCGATCGCCGTCGAGCCTGAAGACCCGCTGCTGCACGTTGCCGATCCAGTTGGGGAACAGGCTGACGTCCATTTCGTGGGTCAGCGTGCCGTCGTCGTCGAGATGAAAGGGGCCTGAATAGGCAATGTAGCCGCGTGCGGCGGCCGTGCACTCGCTCTCGGTGCCGCGGTGCAGATCGCCGCTCGCGTACGGCGGGCGGCCGGCAGCCATCAGCTGGGCCGACATGTAACCGTCCCGCGTATAGAGAATCCAGCCGCGTGCGTCGCGGCCGAGCGGATAGGTGACGGCGCTGCCGTCGCGCGGGCGGATTTCGTAGGACACGAGGCGCCACGCGCCGACGAGTTGTTCGCGAAGCTGGCTGGCAAGCATGCGGGATTCCTGTCAGGCGGCGGCGGGGCGCGTGCCGTCGTGTTGGCGGGCCGCCGGGCGGCGGTCCAGGGGGCTGGAATGCGCTGCCGGAACGGCGTGGTCGGCAGTTTCTCCGACACCTGCTAAAATACACGGTTTTCCGTCGAATTATCCTTTAACGGGACCTGCCGTGCTTTCTACTGCCAACATCACGATGCAATTCGGGCCAAAGCCCCTGTTCGAGAACATCTCGGTCAAATTCGGCGAGGGCAACCGCTATGGTCTGATCGGCGCGAACGGCTGCGGCAAGTCGACGTTCATGAAGATCCTGGGCGGCGACCTCGAGCCGAGCGCCGGCAACGTCGCGCTGGAGCCGAACGTGCGCCTGGGCAAGTTGCGCCAGGACCAGTTCGCGTACGAAGAAGTGCGCGTGCTCGACGTCGTGATGATGGGCCACACCGAGATGTGGGCCGCGATGACCGAGCGCGACGCGATCTACGCGAACCCGGAAGCCACCGACGACGACTACATGCACGCCGCCGAGCTCGAAGGCAAGTTCGCCGAATACGGCGGCTACGACGCCGAGGCGCGCGCGGGCGCGCTGCTGCTCGGCATCGGCATCGAGGAGAAGTTCCACAACGGCACGATGAGCGACGTCGCACCGGGCTGGAAGCTGCGCGTGCTGCTCGCGCAGGCGCTGTTCTCGAAGCCGGACGTGCTGCTGCTCGACGAACCGACCAACAACCTCGACATCAACTCGATCCGTTGGCTCGAGCACACGCTCAACGAGTACAACTCGACGATGATCATCATCTCGCACGATCGTCACTTCCTGAACTCGGTGTGCACGCACATGGCCGACATGGACTACGGCACGCTGAAGGTCTGGCCGGGCAACTATGACGACTACATGCTCGCATCGGCACAGGCGCGCGAGCGCCAGGCCGCGGCGAACGCGCGCGCGAAGGAGCGCGTGGCCGAGCTGCAGGACTTCGTGCGCCGCTTCTCGGCGAACAAGTCGAAGGCCCGTCAGGCAACAAGCCGCGCGAAGCAGATCGACAAGATCAAGATCGAGGAATTCAAGCCGTCGTCGCGCCAGAACCCGTTCATCCGCTTCGAGTTCGAGAAGAAGCTGCACAACGTCGCGGTGGTCGCGGAAGACATCACGAAGAAGTACGAGCGCACGATCTTCCAGAACTTCAACCTGTCGGTGCAGCCGGGCGAGCGGATCGCGATCATCGGCGAGAACGGCGCGGGCAAGACGACGCTGCTGCGTTCGCTGCTCGGCGCGCTCCCGCTCGAGCACGGCACGGTGAAGTGGTCCGAGAACGCGAATGTCGGCTACATGCCGCAGGACACGTACGAGGAGTTCCCGAACGACATCACGCTGATGGACTGGATCGACCAGTACCGCAAGGACGGCGACGACGAAACGATGGTGCGCGGCACGCTGGGCCGCCTGCTTTTCTCGTCGGACGACATCAAGAAGTCGGTGAAGGTGCTGTCGGGCGGCGAGAAGGGCCGCATGATCTGGGGCAAGCTGATGCTCGGCCGCCACAACGTGCTGCTGATGGACGAGCCGACCAACCACATGGACATGGAATCGATCGAGTCGCTGCAGATCGCGCTCGAGCAGTTCGAAGGCACGCTGATCTTCGTGTCGCACGACCGCGAATTCGTGAGCGGGCTGGCGAACCGGATCATCGAAGTGCGTACGGACGGCACGCTGTTCGACTTCGGCGGGAATTACGAGGAGTTCCTGACGAGCCAGGGGCAGGAATAAGTGTCCTGAGGCTTCCTCCGGCCAAGTGCCGCGGCTGGACAGGCAAGCAGTACCTCCAGCCGTCCCCACGGAGCGAACCGCCGGAAGTAAATCGGGCCCGCATCGACAGCGTTGTCGATGCGGGCTTTTTCATTTCCGCTTGCCGCGCGGCCCGGCAGCGTTTCTCATTCCGGTTTCCTCCCGCGAATCGACTTCGGGTAAATTACCCACCGAACGCCAATCATCATTCCCCATTTCGACCCGGAGCCGCCCCCGATGCCGGACCATCCTCTCCCGCTCGACCTGTCCGGCCTTGCGCAAAGCCTGTACGCGCAGGGCACCGAGGAGGGCATCCTGTCGCGCCTGATGGAGCGGATCGCGCCGATCAACCGCTTCTGTGTCGATATCGGCGCCAGCGACGGCCTGCGCAACAGCAACACCGCCCGGTTGCTGCGCGAACAGGACTGGGCCGGCGTGCTGGTGGAAGGCAGCGCGTACCGGTTCGGCAAGCTGGCCGCGCACTACGCGGGTGCAGAGCGCATCCGCCTGCATCACGACCGCGTCCAGCCCGACACGGTCGATCATCTGCTCGCCGACGCGAACACGCCGACCGACTTCGACCTGCTGTCGATCGATATCGACGGCAACGACTACTGGGTCTGGCGCGGCCTGCAGGCGTTCAAGCCGCGCATCGTCGTGATCGAATACAACCCGTACTACACGCCGCCCGAGCGTTGGGTCATGTGCTTCAACCCGGATCACGAATGGGACGGCTCGACCTATTACGGCGCGAGCCTCGAATCGCTCGTGCATCTCGGCAGGCAGAAGGGATATGAACTCGTCTGCTGCGACGACATGGGCAACAACGCATTCTTCGTGCGGCAGGACCTGTATCCGCTGCTCGGTATCGCGAACAACGATCCTTCGGTGCTGTTCCGGCCCGCGATGTACAAGCTGCGCTATGTCGGACACAACACGTTCCTGACCGGTCATCCGTATCGGCACGGGCCGGCCGAGCACATCTGAATGGGCCCGCTCGCTGCGACCTTCGACGAGATCCTGGAAGCCTGCGCGCTCGGCCGTAGCGGGCCGCCGCGCCAGGTCAGCGAACGCGTATGGCATCTGCCGACCGATGACGGCGGCGTAGCGGTCAAGCTCTACGCGGCCGGGCATCAGGCGCGTGCGGCCAGGGAAGCGGCTGTACTCGCGCACTTCGAGACGCACGGCGATACGCGTTTCCATGTGCAGGCGCTGAAACGCACGGCAGCCGGCGCACCGCTGTGGACGGGGGCGAACGCCCACGCGATGCTCACGCGCTGGGAACTCGGGCAGTTCAGAACCTACGATACGTTTTCGCCGGCCGAATGGGAGGCGCTGGGCGCGAGCCTGGCCGCGTTGCATCTGAGCCTCGAACGCCTTCAGCTGCCATCGCTCGACACGATCCGTGCGCGGTTGATCGCGATCGACGCGGATGCGGTGCGGCGCAGTTTGCTCGATGCGCTGAATCACGCACGCTCGAACGAGAACGCCGCGAACCTGCGCCGCTACGTCGATCTCGCGCTGCGCATGCTCGACCGCTACTATCCGGGCAGCATCGACGCGTTTCCCGCCGACGATCCGCAGCACCCGATCCACAACGACTACAACCAGTTCAACTATCTGTTCACGGGCACGCTGCCGCCGCTGATCCTCGACTGGGAAGCGACGATCGGCGCGCCGCGCGAATACGAACTGGTGCGTTGCCTGAATCATTTGCCGCTGGAAGCGCCGCAGCTGGCGGAAGCGTTCGTGCGCGCATACCTGCGGGTGCGGCCGGTGGATCCTGCACGCATTGCCTGGGCGGTCGATGCCGCATGCCTGCAGCACGCGCTGAAGCTCTGGATCGTGCAAGGCTGGCTCGACGACCCGTCGCGTTTCGCGTCGCATCTGAGCGGCGCGGTGACGATGGCATCCGCGATGGTGGATGCCCGCGACCGCCTGGTCGATTTCTTTTCCCGTTGCATCGAAGCAGGACGCTGAAGTGAATTCGAACCTGAACCGGATGCCGCATCCGACGTCGCCGCCGGGCGAGCGGCAGCACGTATTTCCGCCGCCGCTGGATCGCGACTACCGTGTCGAGGACGGGCGCGTCCTGACGCGCTCGCTGGAAGCGCATATCGTCGACCACTGCAACCTGACGTGCGCGGAATGCTGCTCGCTGTCGCCGCTTCTGCCCGAGTGGTACGCGAGCCCGGCATCGCTCGAGGCCGATCTGCGCCGTGCGGCGAAGGTGCTGCGCCCGCGCATGTTCAAGCTGGTCGGCGGCGAACCGCTGCTGCATCCGGCGCTCGTCGAGCTCGTCGGGCGCGTGCGCGCCACGGGTATCGCGCCCGTGATCTCCGTCACGACGAATGGCCTGAAGCTCGGCGAGATGACGGACGCGTTCTGGCAGGCGGTGGACGCGCTGACGATCTCGCGCTATCCGAAGCCGTCGCTTTCGGCCGACCTGGTCGCGCACATCGAGCACCAGGCCGCGCGCTTCGACGTGCGCCTGAACTGGAAGGTGCAGGACGTGTTCACGACGATGAACCGTGCACAGCCCGGCACCGACCGGGACGCCGCGCAGCGCCTCTATCACGATTGCTGGATTCGCGAGCGCTGCCATATGATTCGCGACGGCATGTTCTACACGTGCACGCGCCCGGCGCATTTCCACACGCTCTACAAGGGCGAGAAGGATTTTCGATCCGACGGCCTGCCGCTGCGCGACGACGCGGGCATGCTCGACGCGATGCTCGCCTATCTGCAACGCGAGGCGCCGCTCGAAGCGTGCTTGCATTGCCAGGGCGGCAGCGCGCCGGTGGCACCGCATCGCATCCTCAAACGCATTGAAGTGGACTCCTTGAAGGCTCGTTATCCATGATCGTCGGCACGCGCGACCTGTTCGGCTTCGACCGGCTTCACTACCATCCGCGCAGCGGCACGGCGGCGTCCGGCATCCGGGCCGTCCTGCGCGCGTCGGCGCAACCGGCCGGCGAGCCGGACGCGGCGGCCATCGCGGGCTACCTGAGCGGCGAGCGCCTGGTCGGCCGCACCGTGCTGCGCGACGTGCGCGCGGTGCCGCCCGGCCATGCGCTGATCCGTTCGCCGCAAGGGCTGGCCGTTCAGCCGGCACCCGGGCGGCCGCAGCACGCGGATCTGGAAACCGTGCTGCGCGCGTCGCTGCAACGTGCGCTCGACAGCGGCAAGCGCGTTGCGCTGGCGTTGAGCGGCGGGCTCGATTCGGCGCTGCTGCTTGCGCTGCTGCGCGAACTCGGCGCGCAGCGGCACGTGACGTCCTACATCCTCGTGACCGACATGCCGGACTATTGCGAACGCGATGCGGCACTCGAACTGGCCGGGCAGATGCAGGCGAACGTGAAGCTCGTGCGCGTGAACGAAGCGGATTTCGTCGCGGCGCTGCCGAGAACGACCCATGCGGTCGAGGAGCCGATGTTCAACCTTCATCCGGTCGCGAAGCTGCTGCTGGCCGAGGCGATGGCCGCGGACGGCGTCGAGGTGGCCATCACCGGCGACGGCGCGGACCAGGTGTTGCGCCGCGACCAGTCGGCCAACTATCTGCCGCTGTGCCATGCGTTGTTCGACGCGGCGTCGGTCGACCTGCATCCGCCGTTCGTCGACGATGCCGTCGTCGCGCATCTGACTAGCATCGCCCCCGATCCGGACAAGCAATGCCTGCGCGATCTCGGTGCGCGCCTGAACCTGCCGGACCGGCTCGTGCATGGCCCCAAGCGCGGGCGGCTCGCCCCGGCGATGGATCTCGCGACGCTGCTCGATCGCGACCGCACGCGCGCGCTGGCCGACACGCTCGGTCTGGACGCGCCCACGCTGCAAACGGACAACGAACGCGTGCTGTGGACGACGCTGTCGCTGATCCTCGATCATTTCAACCGCCTCGACACCCCTCTCGATGCCGCGCATCGCCCAACCTGAGCCGCTCATGAAACGCATCCTGTTCTGCGTGGTGCCCGAGAAAGGGCACGTCAATCCGTGCATCGGCCCGGCCCAGCATCTGCGCGCCGCCGGGTGCGACGTCGCGTTCTATGCGCCGGCCGACATCAGCGCCCAGCTCGACGCCGCCGGCGGCTTCGCGTTCGTCGGGCCGCGCGAGACACCCGAGCGTCACGACCTGTCGCGCGGCGCGAGCTTTGCCGCGAACATCCGCGACGCGGACTGGCTGCGGCACTGGATCCGCACGCTGCTGATCGACCTGGCGCCCGCACAGGTGGACGGCATCCGCGCGGTGCTGCGCGACTGGCGGCCCGATGTGGTCGTGATCGATCCGCTGCTCTATGCGGCGGCGATCGCCGCCGAGCTGGAGGGGCTGCCGTGGGTGGCGATGTCGAATTCGCTGAATCCGGTGCTGCCGGACGATCTCGACTCCGAATTGCTGCGCACGGTGCGATGGCTGGCGCCGGAACGCACCCGGCTGTTCGCGCGCTACGGGCTCGATGCGCGCTTTCGCGGTTGCGACATCCTGTCGCCGCACCTGACGCTCGCGTTCACGACCGACGCGCTGGTCGGCGCGCCGCCGCCCGGTGTCGAACTGGTCGGCCCCGCGCTGCCGTCCGGCCCGCGTGGCGACGAGACGCCGTTCCCGTGGGAGCGCCTCGATGCCGATCGTCCGCTCGTCTACATGTCGCTCGGCAGCCAGCTTTATTACCATCCCGATGTGTTCGCGAAAGTCATCGAGGCGGCGCGCGCGACGCCGGCGCAACTGGTGTTGTCGGTGGGCGAGCTGGTCGATGCGGATCTGCTGCCGGCCGACGACGCGCGTGTCATCGCGGTGCGTTACGTGCCGCAACTGGCGCTGCTGCGACGCACGCACGCGTTCGTCAGCCATGGTGGCGCGAATTCGGTGATGGAGTCGCTCGCATGCGGCGTGCCGATGTTGCTGTCGCCGTTCTGCAACGACCAGTTTCATTCGGCGCACTTCGTCGAGCGGGCCGGCGCGGGGCGCGTGCTGGATCTGCAGCACGCCGGCGTGGCCGAGATCGCCGATGCGCTCGCGTGCCTGTTGCGCCCCGGTTCGTTGCGCGAGCAGGCGGCGCGGATCCGTGCGAGCTACGCGCGTGACGGCTCGGCGGAGGCCGCGCGCCTGATCAGCGAACTCGCTTCAGGAAACCGCCTGGCGACAGCGTCATGAGTACGCGGTCTTCGATGTCGTAGTCGACCTCGAACCGGTCGTCGCGGTCGAGATAGTCGCGCACGGCGGTGGCCGGGTTGTTGCCTTTGCCGTACGGCTTGCCGTCGAACATCGACGCGGGCAGGTATTCCATGATGGTATCCATCACGATCGCGTAGCTGCCCGGCGTCACGAGCGGCGCATAGCATTCGAGTTCGCGCAGCACGTGCGCGTGGGTATGCGTGAGGTCGAGGATCGCCATCACGCGCGCATCCTGCGGGATCTGCGCGCGTACCGATGCGAGCGTGTCGGCCGCGCACGATTCGCCTTCGATCAGCACCATGCGATCGGCGAGCCGATGCGACTGCAGGCGCTGCCTGACGTCGTCGCGCAGGCGCGGCTCGATCGCGACGACACGGCCGCGATCGCCGTTCAGCGCCAGCATCGACGCGGAGAACACGACGCCGCCGCCCGCCGCGATGCCGGTCTGCACGATGCAGTCGGGACGCTCGCGCCAGATCAGTTCCTGGAGCGCGAGCATGTCGCCGGGCAAGTGGAAGAAGCGCTCGCCGAGCCAGCGCGTCTGGAACAGGTGGTCGAATTCGGCGGCGCGCGTCAGCCATTCGATGTTGATGTCCCGCATGCGGGCCGAAGGACGCTCTGACATGGTCAATGCAACGAGTAGGAGTGACGTGAAAACGCTGGAACCGTGGCTTCACCGGTATTGGAACATCGGGCCTGCACGCATGCAGGCGCTGGCGTCGGGCCATACTAACAAAACGTATCTCGTCGAGTGCGATGCGGGACGCGCGGTGCTGCGCGTGTCGTGGTCCGGCAAGCCGGTCGGGCAGGTGGATCGCGAGGCGGCGATACTCGGTCATCTCGGTGATACGCGGACGGCGCCGATGCTGCCGGCGCTGCCGCGCCTGCGGCCGACCGTGGACGCGCAATCCGGCGTGCGACTGCCTGACGGAAGCTGGCTGCATCTGTTCGAGCATATCGACGGCAGCCCCGGCCTGCCGGACGAAGCGGAGGCGGGCGCGATCGATGCGATGCGTGCGCTCGCGCATCTGCACGAGGCGCTGGCGGCGATACCCGTGACCGAATCGGCGCCGCTGGCCTGGCTGTCGGCGCGGCACGCACGCGTAACCGCGCGCGCCGCGCCGCCGTTGCCGGGAGACCTGAGCGACCACTACGGGACGATGATCCGTCGGATCGGCGCGCATCTCGACGCTACCGCACGCTGGCTGACGGGCACGGTGCACTGGCTGCACGGCGACTATCACGCGGGCAATCTGCTGTACCTAGGGGGCGCCGTAAACGGCGTGCTCGATTTCGACGACGTCGGGCAGGGTGCGCAGTGGCTCGAAGCGGCGTTTGCGCTGTTTGCGCTGTCGCGCGATGCGGGCCGGGACGATCGCTTCGTATTCGACGCGCGCCGCTGGGACGCCGGCCTGCGGGCCTATGCGGCGACGCGGCCCGATGCCGTGCCTGACTGGATGCATGACCGCCGCGACGCGCTGATGGCCCTGTTCTGCGCGGACCAGACGCTGATTCACCTGGAAGCCGCGCAGCGCGGCCTGTGGGTGCCGGGGCCCGGCATCGGTTTTCTCGGCGGCTGGTGGCAGTTGCTGGATGGCGCTGCGCCCTGACGCCGGCCGGATGCCACGTCAGCGCGGCCGATTCAGGAACAGGCGCACGGCTTCGACCGTGTTGGGCCGTGCCTCGCCGTGCCGCGATCCGTCGTGCATGCAGAACAGCACGTCGCGCTGCCGTGACATGCTGGCGTCGACATGGGCGCACATCGCGTCGAACAGCGCCTGCGGCGACGGCGCCGGCCGCTGCCAGTCGTCGAGGATCGCGGTCCAGCCGGTGTGTTCACGTTGCAGCCGTGCGAGCACGCGGGCGCGACTGTCCTGCGGCATCAGTCCATAAGGCAGACGCAGCGGGATCGCATCCGGCGCGGGCACGCGGGCCTCGCGATAGGCATCGCGGATCAGCGCGTCGGTCGTCTCGATCTCGTCGATCAACGCGTCGTCCGACAGCGTGCCCGGCTTCGCGTGCGAACGGGTGTGATTGCCGAGCCGGTGGCCTTCGCGCGCCATGCGTGCGGCCACATCGAGCGCGCCTGCCAGATTCCGGCCGAGCAGGAAGAAGGTCGCGCGGCACGACGCGGCTTGCAGGACGTCGAGCAGGAGGGGCGTCGACGGGCCGGGGCCGTCATCGAAACTGAGGCAAATGGGCATCGCAGGTGGGTGCGCCGTTCAAGGTGTACCGGGGGAACGATAGCGCAAGTCGCGGCGACTAGCCGGCCGGCTACTCGCGCGGCTCGATGGCCAATGGACAGGTGCCGACCCGACGCAAGCGCGTACCGGTCCACTCGTAGAAGAACCGGGCCGCCTTCGCGTCGTTGTAGTCGCAATCGTCGTTGAAGCAGCCCGCGACGATCAGCAGCGTACTGCCGGGCCGGAAATCGACGCGCTCCTCGTCGTTGCCCATCACGCCTGCGATGGCCTGTACGCCGGGCATCGTGTACGTCGCGCCCGTGTACTTGTCGACGATCGCGAAATTCCGGCAATCCGTTCCGCAACCCCAGGTCGCGACGCGGTAGTGGCCGGCAAAGTTGGCCGGTTGCGTGAATTCGTCGCGAATGACGGTGCGGTAGAGGCGGGCTTCCCTGGTGGTCAGGCGTGGTGCCGCGGCGGGCTTGCGCGGTGCGCTTGCGGCGGGTGCCGGATAGCGCTCGAACGATGGCGAAGGGCATGCGGCGGCGGCCGTGGGCGTGGCCGCGCCGGCGGTGCCGGCGCCGCAACCGAGCGCGGCCGCTGCGCCGGCGAACAGCAGAAAGCGATGGGCAAGCGTCACGCGAGCGTTCTTCATGTTCGGGATCGAGATCGGGCCGGAGGGTCCGGGCGGCCGGCGACGACGATTCTATGACGCTTCGCGCGCGCAGGCGACCCGGGCGGGCGATCGCGCGCGGATGCAAAACCGGCATGTCCGCACGCGGCTCGCCGTCAAGCTTTGTCAAATCGTGGCGATATCACGATGCCTGACGTTTCAGGCCGCCTCCGAAGGCTGTCATGCACGGGTTGATTGAGTATCCTTGGATTCGATTCGCGGTACTCACGCGGTCACAACCGGGAGGCTTCACATGAATGCACGTCTATACCGCGCGACCATTGCCGGTGCGCTGATCGGATTGCTCGCGCCGTTTTCGGTGGCGCATGCGCAGCTGGGCGATGTCCTGAAGCAGGTCGGCGGCGGGGGCGATTCGGGCGGCAGCGCGGGCGGTGCGCTCGGCAACCTCGGCGGCATCGGCGGCGCGTTGACGGGCGGTGGCGGTTCGTCGCTGATGCCGGGCAGCACCGGCAACGTCGCGGGCCTGCTGCAGTTCTGCATCCAGAACAACTATCTCGGCGGGGCATCCGGCGGTGCGTCGTCGGTGAAGGACGCGCTGATGGGCAAGCTCGGCGGCAACGCGTCGTCCGACAGCGGCTATACCAGCGGCGCGAGCGGTGTGCTCGACGCCGGCAATGGCAGCAAGCTCGACCTGAGCGGCGGCGGACTGAAGCAGCAGGTAACCAGGCAGATCTGCGACAAGGTGCTGACGCAGGCGAAATCGCTGCTGTAAGCGCGCCTCGCGGTTCGGGGTGCGATGCGCGACGTACCGCACCCGTCAGTCTTTCAGGCCGACATTCCCGTCAACGACAGGAGCGCGATGCCGCGCCGCGCGTGCCGTCCCGATCGTCAATCGGCCAGCCGCTTGTCGGCGAGCGCCTTGCAGCAGTCTTCGTAGACCCATTGCACGAGTTTCGCCCGATAGTCGAGGTCGTCGGTATCGACGATTTCCTCGACCGCGTCGCGCGCCCACGACGCATCGACGAACCCGGCGTGCCGCTTGGCGATGTCCTGCGCGAGCGCCGCGAGCTTGGCGATCGCGAGCCAGTCGGCCTGACGGTGATGGCGGTCGAGCCAGCGGTGTGCGGCCTGGACCTGGAACGTGGCGTCCGGCCACGATTCGTTGAGGTAAAACGCGCCGAGGTTGCCGCAGGTGAGCCAGCAAAGCAGCTCGAGGCGGTCTTGCGAGCCGAGGGTATGGGGTGCGTCGGACATGGCAGCGCTCACGAAATACATGGATTCCGGGCGGCGCCGGTTGCAACGGGCCGGTGCCGATAGTAAAAACATAGCACGATGCGGGCCCGGCCGCGCACCCGGGCGGATGCTGACATGGCGGTGGCGAAACGGACGCCGCGCCGGCGCGGATGGCCGACGGAGGAATGAGGGAGCGGCGGGAACGAAAAGTGCGCGAGCGCGTGAGGAACGACACGGGAAGATGCGGCCGGGGAGCGACCAGGAAGCGACCAGAAAGCGGTCGCTTGCGCCGCGAAGCGGGCCCGTCGCCGGGCCCCCGCAGCCCGGCGCGCGGGCTGGCGGATGAGCGGATTCAGGTCGCCGTGTGCGTGGCGCGCGCGATCGAGCGGATGCTGCGCTCGACGCGGATCAGGATGATCAGCACCGCGAGCGACACGAACGAATACAGCGCGACGAGCGCGGCGACGCCGGCGAAGCGCGCGGTCTGGCCGTTCTCGGCAGCCGTTTCTTCCGCGGCCTTCTTCTCGTTGTCGATCGCGGTCCGGCGTGCGTCGTAGCGCTCGGAGAAGTCGCGCATGACCGCCGACACGACGTCGGTGTACGCCTGCTCGCGCGCATATTCGTCGCCGTGCCCGGTGACTTTCTTCTTGACGCTGGCCGCGACGTCCGCGCGTGACAGCACCTTGTCGAGATACGCGATCTGCTGCTCGTAGTACGCGACTTCCGGATGGTCGTCGTCGCCGAGCACGCGCTGGAACGACGGCTCGTACGCGTCGCGATCGACCGCGTAGTCCGGCGACAGGGCCGCTCGGCCGTGCTTCTGCACGATGCCCGACAGTTGCGTCGACAGGCGCAGCGCGGGCGACGCGTTGTCGTCCTTCGCTGCCGCGCCGCCGGCGGCCGGCGTGACCTTGGCGGTTGCGTCGTTCTCCCACGCGAACGATGCAGGATCGACCTGGATGGCCGAATCGACTTTCGGCGGTTTCGACAGGCGCGCATCGAGTGCGATCGCGCCGAATATGACCCCGCCGATCAGGACCGCGGTCGCGAACAACAGCACGATCACGCGCAATACCTGAAGATAGCCGCCCTCGATTTTGGTCAGGATGCTCAAGGCATTCTCCTTTCTTATGATGAATGAGGCGCCGAGGCTAAAGACCTTTCCAATAGCTGTCAATCGTCGCACCGGCCGGCCGAAACGCTCGCTAGAATGTCGGCTTTCCTGGAGGCGGAAAACGATGAAAATCTACGACCAGTTCTATATCGACGGCGCGTGGCGCAAGCCGGCCGGCACCGGCACGATCGACGTGATCGACTCGGGCACCGAAGCCGTGATCGGCCGGATTCCGGAAGGCGTCGCATCCGACGCGCAGGACGCGATCCGCGCGGCGCGCGCGGCCTTCGACGCGTGGGCGGCCACGCCGGCCTCGACGCGCGCGGGCTACCTGCGCAAGATCGTCGAGCACCTGCAGGCGCGCAGCGAGGAGCTCGCGCAGTCGATCACCGGCGAAGTCGGGATGCCGATCAAGCTGTCGCGCGCGATCCAGGTCGGCGGCCCGATCTACAACTGGAAGGCGTACGCGAAGCTTGCCGAGTCGTTCGAGTTCGAGGCACAGGTCGGCAACTCGCTCGTCGTGCGCGAGCCGGTGGGTGTCGTCGCGGCGATCACGCCGTGGAACTACCCGCTCAACCAGGTGACGCTGAAGGTCGCACCGGCGCTCGCGGCCGGCTGCACGGTCGTCCTGAAGCCGTCCGAAGTCGCACCGCTCAACGCGTTCATGCTTGCCGAAGCGATTCACGAAGCCGGGCTGCCGGCCGGCGTGTTCAATCTCGTGTGCGGCTACGGCCCCGTGGTCGGCGAGGTGCTGGCCACCGATCCGGACGTCGACATGGTGTCGTTTACGGGCTCGACGCGCGCCGGCAAGCGCGTCGCCGAGCTGGCGGCCGCGGGCGTCAAGCGCGTTGCGCTCGAGCTCGGCGGCAAGTCGGCGTCGGTGATCCTCGACGATGCCGATTTCGCGGCGGCGGTGAAGGGCACGGTCAACGCGTGCTACCTGAACGCGGGGCAGACCTGCTCGGCGCATACACGGATGCTGGTGCCGGAAGCGCGCTACGACGAAGCGCGCGAGATCGCGAAGGCCGCGGCCGAATCGTACGTCGCGGGCGACCCGCGGCAGGATGCGACGCGTCTCGGCGCGCTTGCGTCGGCCGTGCAGCAGCAGCGCGTGCAGGACTACATCCAGCGCGGGATCGACGAAGGCGCGGAGCTCGTGACGGGCGGCACGGGCCTGCCGGAAGGGCTCACGAAGGGCTTCTTCGTGAAGCCGACCGTGTTCGGCCGCGTCGATCCGAAATCGACGATCGCGCAGGAGGAAATCTTCGGGCCGGTGCTGTCGATCATCACGTATCGCGATGAGGACGAGGCCGTGCGGATCGCGAACGATTCACCGTACGGGCTCGGCGGCGCGGTGTGGGCCGGCAGCGACGAACGTGCGATGGGCATCGCGCGCCGTATCCGCACCGGGCAGGTGGACATCAACGGCGGCACGTGGAACGGCGCCGCGCCGTTCGGCGGCTACAAGCAGTCGGGGCATGGCCGCGAGAACGGCGTGTACGGGCTCGAGGAATATCTCGAGTACAAGTCGATGCAGCTCAAGCCCGCGAAGCCTGCCTGAGCGCTTCGCGCCGCACGAACCGAAAACGGCACGCTGGTGCCGTTTTTTTATTGACGGTCGTCAAGGTGCGCGGCGGTGGATCGTCGATCATCGCGGTTCCGATGTTCCGACGAGGTTTCAGATGACCGTACGCACTTCCTTTCCGCCGCTGACGATCCGCGGCCGCACCTTGCTGCCTGTCGTGCAGGGCGGCATGGGCGTCGGCATCTCCGCGCACCGCCTGGCGGGCAGCGTCGCGCGCGAAGGCGCGGTCGGCACGATCGCGAGCATCGACCTGCGTCACCATCATGCGGACCTGCTCGCGCGTTGCCGCGCGCAACCCGATCGCGCGACGCTCGAGGCCGCGAACCTCGAGGCGCTCGCCCGCGAGATCCGTCTCGCGAAGACCTACAGCGAAGGACGCGGGATGATCGCGGTCAACGTGATGAAGGCCGTGAGCGCGCATGCGGACTACGTGCGGGTCGCATGCGACGAGGGCGCGGATGCGATCGTGATGGGGGCGGGCCTGCCGCTCGACCTGCCCGATCTCACGCAAGGACACGACATCGCGCTGATCCCGATCCTGTCGGACAGCCGCGGGATCGCGCTCGTGCTGAAGAAGTGGATGAAGAAGGGGCGCCTGCCCGACGCGATCGTGATCGAGCATCCGGCGCATGCGGGCGGCCATCTCGGCGTCACGCAGATCGACGACATGCACGACCGCCGTTTCGATTTCGCACGCGTGCTCGACGAGACCGCGCAGGTGATGGCGTCGCTTGGCATCGCACGCGAAACGATCCCGCTGATCGTTGCGGGCGGGATCAACAGTCACGACACGGTGCGCGCGGCGCTCGAGGCCGGCGCGAACGGCGTGCAGGTCGGCACGCCGTTCGCGGTGACGGAAGAGGGTGATGCGCATCCGCACTTCAAGCGCGTGCTGGCCGACGCGACGCCCGACGACATCGTCGAATTCGTCAGCGTGACGGGGCTGCCCGCACGCGCGGTGAAAACGCCGTGGCTCGATCGTTACCTGCGCAACGAGACGCGCATCCGCAACAAGCTCGGCGCGCTGAAGCAGCGTTGCCCGACCGCGCTCGAATGCCTGAGCGTATGCGGCTTGCGCGACGGCATCGAGAAGTTCGGCCATTTCTGCATCGACACACGGCTGGCGGCGGCGCTGCGCGGCGACGTCGCGAACGGGCTGTTCTTCCGCGGCCGCGAGGCGTTGCCGTTCGGCCGTGCAATTCGCAGCGTGCGCGACCTGCTCGACCTGCTGCTGACGGGCTGTGCGACCGAGCCTGCGGCAAACCGTCCCACGTTTACGCTGGCTTGACGGATATCAAGACGATGAAAAGACCCTACGAGGAAAATGGGAACCATTCTTTGGGGGTCCGTACCATGCATAAAACGATTCGAACTTGTGTCACCGCTGCCGCCGTTGCGGCCAGTTTCGCCGCGATGCCTTCGCTGTCGCACGCGGCCTCGCCGGGCGACGGCATCAACCAGGGCGACGTCCTGGTCCGGCTGCGTGCGATCAGCATCCAGCCGAACGAACGCGCGAGCGACACGCTGGGCGCGCTCAACGTCGGCGTGAACAACGCGATCGTGCCCGAGCTCGACTTCACGTACATGATCCGCGACTACCTCGGCGTCGAACTGATTCTCGGCACGTCGCGGCACCAGCTGACGTCGAGCCTCGGCAATCTCGGCGGCGTGGGCGTGCTGCCGCCGACGCTGCTGCTGCAGTATCACTTCAACCATGCCGGCAAGGTGCGTCCGTATTTCGGCGCGGGCGTGAACTACACGTACTTCTACAACAACGGGCTCAACGTCGGCGGGCAGGGCGTGTCGATCAACAAGAGCAGCTTCGGCCCGGCATTGCAGTTCGGCGTGGACGTGCAGTTGACGAAGAAGGTCTTCATGAACGTCGACGTGAAGAAGATCTGGATGAGCACCGATGCGACGCTCGGCGACAAGGGCATCGGCACGCTGCACATCGATCCGCTGATCGTCGGCGTGGGCGTCGGGATGAAGTTCTAGACGCGGCGGGAAAGGACAGGAACAGAGACAGAACAGAGTTGGGGTTGGCGGCATGGCGGTTTGCATGCCGCTTTTTTTTGCGCGGCGGATTTACAGCTTGTCGTACTGGAAGCGCATCGCGGTGCCTTCGCGCTGGATGCGCTCCCATACCGCGCGCTTTTCGTCGTCGCTCAGGAACACCCAGTTCGACACTTCGGCCGCCGTGCGGCCGCAGCCCTTGCAGACTTCGTCGAAGAGGGTCGAGCACACGCCGATGCAGGGGCTGTCGGGCAGGTCGTGGAGATTGGAGGCCATCGGAGGGGTTCACGCAGTTGAATCGTCAGCCGCCATTTTAATGCATCGCGGCCGGTCGGTCGGACGGGCGCGGCCGGCATGCCGTACCGGTGCGGCGGCGTGACAGTACGGCCGGGTTCGGGCGCGACCGCCGCACGGCTCGCGTCCGGCCGCCGAACGCGGTTTCGTCGCCGCCTGTCTTTCCCGGTGGACAGCCGCCGATTACCCGATAGAATTCCCCGGGAACGTCCCGCCGCACGGGCCGCCTGACCGGCCGGCAGCGGGATATCTGTTCCGTTTGCGCGACACCGGCATGATTTTTTTGTGACGGGGCGCGAATGATGGTAGTTTTCGGGGTTTTCGAGGGGCGGCGCGCCAGAATGCGCCGCCATGACGAGGCAGACGGCAGCCGGGCAACGTGTCCGGCCGGAGGGAGAACGGGATGAAAGCAAAGGTAGTGGGCCGGTTCGCAGCGCTCGCGCTGTGCGTGGGTGCATCGGCGGCAGCGGCGAAGGATACGCAGCTCAATGTCTATAACTGGTCGGACTACATTGCGAAGGACACGATCCCGAACTTCGAGAAGCAGACGGGCGTCAAGGTTCGCTACGACAACTACGACAGCGACGATACGCTGCAGGCGAAGCTGCTGACGGGCAGCTCGGGCTACGACATCGTCGTGCCGACCAGCAACTACGCGGGCAAGCAGATCGCCGCCGGCATCTTCGCGCCGCTCGACAAGTCGAAGCTGCCGAACCTCAAGTACCTCGATCCGCAGCTGATGGCGCTCGTCGCCGGCGCGGACCCGGGCAACAAGTTCTCGGTGCCCTGGGCGTACGGCACGACCGGTCTCGCGTACAACCTGACGAAGGCGCAGCAGGCGCTCGGCAAGGTGCCGCTCGACAACTGGGACATCCTGTTCAAGCCGGAAAACATCTCGAAGCTGAAGACCTGCGGCGTGTCGGTGCTCGACGCGCCCGACCAGATGTTCGCGGCGACGCTGCACTACATCGGCAAGGATCCGATGAGCACGAACCCGGCCGACTACAAGGCCGCGATGGAAGTGCTGAAGAAGATCCGCCCGTACATCACGCAATTCAACTCGTCGGGCTACATCAACGACCTGGTCGGCGGCGACATCTGCTTCGCGTTCGGCTGGTCGGGCGACGTCGTGATCGCGAAGCATCGCGCGATCGAGGCGAAGAAGTCGTACAAGGTCGAGTACTACATTCCGAAGGGCGGCGCGCCGGTGTGGTTCGACGTGATGGCGATCCCGAAGGACGCGAAGAACAAGGAAGCCGCGCTGGAGTGGATCAACTACATCGAGGATCCGAAGGTGCACGCGGCGATCACGAACGCGGTGTACTACCCGAGCGCCAACGCCGAGGCCCGCAAGTACGTGCGGCCCGACGTCGCGAACGACCCGGCCGTCTATCCGCCGGCCGACGTCGTGAAGACGCTGTTCCTGCTCAAGCCGCTGCCGCCTGAAATCCAGCGTCTGCAGACGCGTCTGTGGACCGAGCTGAAGTCGGGCCGCTGACGCGAGCCGGCGTTCCCAGCAGTCATGAAGCCCCTGGTGCCCCCGGGGGCTTTGTTCGTTCAACGCAGGAGAGATGCAGCACATCATGAATAGCCAGTCGGGTGCGCCGGTCGCGGGCGCACCGTCCTCCGTTTCCTCCTCCGGCGCCGATGCGCGCGCCGAGAACTTTGTCCAGATCGTCGACGTCGTCAAGAAATTCGGCGACACCGAAGCCGTGCGCAGCGTCAACCTGACCGTGCGCCAGGGCGAGCTGTTCGCGCTGCTCGGCAGCTCGGGCTGCGGCAAGTCGACGTTGCTGCGGATGCTCGCGGGCCTCGAGACGGTCACGTCGGGCAAGATCCTGATCGACGGCGAGGACCTCGCGCAGATGCCGCCGTACAAGCGGCCCGTGAACATGATGTTCCAGTCGTATGCGCTGTTCCCGCACATGTCGGTCGAGTCGAACGTCGCGTTCGGCCTCAAGCAGGAAGGCACGCCGAAGGCCGAGCTGAAGGAGCGCGTGGCCGCGGCGCTCGAACTCGTGCAGATGACCAAGTACGCGAAGCGCAAGCCGCACCAGCTGTCGGGCGGCCAGCAGCAGCGCGTCGCGCTGGCCCGCTCGCTGGTCAAGCGCCCGAAGCTGCTGCTGCTCGACGAGCCGATGTCCGCGCTCGACAAGCAGATCCGCCAGCGCACACAGATCGAGCTCGTCAACATCCTGAACAAGGTCGGCGTCACCTGCATCATGGTCACGCACGACCAGGAAGAAGCGATGACGATGGCCAATCGCCTCGCGGTGATGAGCGAAGGCCAGATCGTGCAGATCGGCTCGCCGAACGAAGTGTACGAATACCCGAACAGCCGCTTCTCGGCCGAATTCATCGGCTCGACGAACCTGTTCGAAGGCGTGACCGTCGAGGACGAACCCGACCACGTGTACATCGAATCGCCGGAGCTGCCGAGCCGGTTGTACGTGAGCCACGGGATCTCGGGCCCGCTCGGGATGCCGGTCACGGTGTCGGTGCGCCCCGAGCGGATCGCGCTCACGCGCAAGCCGCCCGAAGGCGCGTTCAACTGGGCGCGCGGCCGGATCGGCAACGTCGCGTACATGGGCGGCTATTCGCTGTATCACGTGAAGCTCGACGGCGGCAAGACGGTGATCGCGAACGTGTCGAGCCTCGCGATTTCGGAGCTCGACACGCCGTCGCTCGGCGACGAGATCTACGTGCGCTGGAGCGCGACTGCCGGCGTGGTGCTGACGTCATGACCTCGTTCAAGTCCATGCTCTCGTGGCCGGTGCGGCGCTTCAACCTGACGGGCGCCACGGCGGTCGTGGCCGGCCCGTTCACGTGGCTCGTGCTGTTCTTCCTCGTGCCGTTCGTGCTGGTCGTCAAGATCAGTTTCGCGGAGCTGCAGCTCGGCATCCCGCCGTACACGGAGCTTGCGTCGTACGCCGACGGCGTCGTGCACGTCGCGCTGAACCTGTCGCACTACGCGTTCCTGTTCACGGACAGCCTGTATTTCGCGACCTACGTGAACTCGGTGTGGGTGGCCGCGATCACGACGCTGCTGTGCCTGCTGATCGGCTATCCGATGGCGTACTACATCGCGCGCTCGAACCCGGCGACCCGCAACCTGCTGATGATGGGCGTGATGCTGCCGTTCTGGACGTCGTTCCTGATCCGCGTGTACGCGTGGATCGGCATCCTGAAGAACAACGGGCTGCTGAACAACTTCCTGATGTGGATCGGCCTCACGCATACGCCGATCGAGCTGTATCGCACCAACTACGCGGTGTACATCGGGATGGTGTATTCGTACCTGCCGTTCCTCGTGATGCCGCTGTACGCGCACCTGGTGAAGATGGACCTGCGTCTGCTCGAGGCCGCATACGACCTCGGCGCGAAACCGTGGAAGGCGTTCGTGCAGATCACGCTGCCGCTGTCGAAGAACGGGATCATCGCGGGCTGCCTGCTCGTGTTCATCCCGGCGGTGGGCGAGTACGTGATTCCCGAGCTGCTCGGCGGCGCGAACACGCTGATGATCGGCCGCGTGATGTGGAACGAGTTCTTCAACAACGCAGACTGGCCGATGGCATCGGCCGTGACCTGCGCGATGGTGCTGCTGCTGCTCGTGCCGATGGCGATGTTCCAGCACTTCCAGGCGAAGGAGCAGGGAGGCCGTCGATGAAGCCGAATCGTTACCTGCAGTTCGCGGCGCTGTTTGCCGGCTTCGCGTTCCTGTACATCCCGATCATCAGCCTGATCGTCTATTCGTTCAACGAGTCGAAGCTCGTCACCGTGTGGTCGGGGTTCTCGTTCCGCTGGTACTCGGCGCTCGTCGAGGACGACGAGCTGCTGACGGCCGCATGGCTGTCGCTGAAGATCGGCGTGCTGACCGCGTTCGCGTCGGTGATCATCGGCACCTGGGCCGGTTTCGTGCTCGCGCGGATGGGGCGTTTTCGCGGTTTCGCGCTGTTCAGCGGGATGATCAACGCGCCGCTCGTGATTCCCGAGGTGATCCAGGGGATTTCGCTGCTGCTGCTGTTCATCGAACTGGCGAAGTGGATCGGCTGGCCGGCCGAGCGCGGCATCTTCACGATCTGGCTCGGCCACGTGATGCTGTGCATCTCGTACGTCGCGATCATCGTGCAGTCGCGCGTGCGCGAGCTGAACCCGTCGCTGGAAGAGGCCGCGCTCGATCTCGGCGCGACGCCGCTGAAGGTGTTCTTCACGATCACGCTGCCGCTGATCTCGCAGGCGCTGATCGCGGGCTGGCTGCTGTCGTTCACGCTGTCGATCGACGACCTCGTGCTGTCGGCGTTCCTGTCGGGCCCGGGCTCGACGACGCTGCCGCTCGTGGTGTTCTCGCGTGTGCGCCTCGGGCTGAACCCGGAGATGAACGCACTCGCGACGCTGTTCATCGTCGCGGTGACGGCCGGCGTCGTGATTGCGAACTTCGTGATGCTGCGCCAGGAGCGCAAGCGGATGGCGGGGTTCGCGACCTGACGCCTGAACGGCGTCTGCCATGAACAACGCCCGGTGCCGACGACGAGTCGGGCCGGGCGTTTTGTCTGGCGCGACGGGAGAAAGGAATTGAAGATTTCGGAATTGCTTGGTGCAAGCCTGACTGCCGCGATCGTGGCAGGCTTGTTGATCGGCATTGTGTCCGTCAAGGATTTCGGCGAAGTTTCGATCTTTTTTTCCGCTGTGGCTTTCACGGTTGCATTTCCCGTGGCAATGCTGCTTTCGTATCCGGTCTATCGGGCCAGCACGCTGCTTCCTCGGAGGGCGGTATTGCCGATGCTGGTCATCGTGGGCGGTGCGGCTGGATTGACCGTTCTTGCGGTTCTGACACAGGCAGTCTGGCCGGACATCGCAGGGAACGGAGAAATGGCCCTGCTGTATGCGGCAATCGGAATGATGTGTGCGGTTTCGGCGCTCGGGTATGTCGAGCGATCCGGGATTGCCGGCAGGCTGCGCAAATGGCTCGAAAGGCCGAATTGACGGCCATCCAGCATCTGCCTTGACGACGACGGCGCGTCGCGCCGTTGGCCGGTGGCGCCCGCGATAAAAAACGCCCGGTGCGGACGTCGAGTCGGCCGGGCGTTTTGTCTGGCGGCGCTGCGCGTCGATCGGCGCCGGTCGGTACGCGATTACGCGCCGAACGCCGCCTTCGCCAGCAGCCCGAGCGCGACGCACACGAGCACGGCCGCGAACCCGGCCTGTACGTGCCGCGCGGCGAGGTGTCTCGATGCGCCCCGACCGGCAGCCATGCCGAGTGCGGTCGCGACGGTGAACCACAGCGTCACGTCGAGCGGTGCACGCGTGCCCGACACGAGCGTCGCGAACACGCCGCCGGTGCCGACCAGCGCGATCACCATCAGCGACGTCGCGACCACCCCATGCATCGACACGTTCGTGAACTTGCGCAGCATCGGCACGATCACGAAGCCGCCGCCGACGCCGAGCAGCCCCGTCATCAGGCCCGTCATCGCGCCGGTCGACGCCAGCGCCACACCGACCGGCCAGGACCACACCAGCCGGCCCGTATCGGGATTCACGCGGCCGACGCACAGCGGCGACGCGTCGGCGTCGACCGCCGTATGCCGCAGCGCCTGCCGCAACAGGCGGCCGGCGACGACCAGCATCGTCAGTGCGAACAGCGCGAGCAGCAGGCGCTGCGGCAACACGTGCGCGAGCCGTACGCCGAGCGTGGTCAGCGGCACGCCGGCCACCGCCATCAGCAGTGCCGCGCGATAGCGCACGAGCCCGCGGCGGAAGCCTTCGAGCGCGCCGAGCGCCGCGCTGCCGGCCACCGCGACGAGCGCGACGGGCGTGGCCTGCTGCATCGGCCAGCTCATGCCGACGACGAGCGCGGGCACCGCGAGGATGCCGCCGCCGGCGCCGGTCAGGCCGAGCACGGCGCCGACGAAACCGCCCAGTACGAGGGAAATCAACATGACGTCATCGGGCTCCGGTCAACGCGCGATCGCGGGTTTCGCGAGCCATTCGCGGCCCTTGAGCATCGCCTTCCAGTAGAGCGGCGGCAGCACGCGTTCCTTGAGCAGCCACGCGAGCCGCGACGGGCGCTTGCCGTCGATCAGCCACGCGGGGAAGGTCGGCGCGACCTTGCCGCCGTACAGGAATTCGGCGAGCACGATCTTGCCGCGCTCGACGGTGAGCGGGCACGAGCCGTAGCCGTCGTATGCGGCGTCGCCGTGCGCGCGGCCGAGCGACACGAGCAGGTTGTGCGCGACGACGGGCGCCTGCTTGCGGGCGGCCGCGGCCGTTTTCGCATTGGTCGTGTTGGTGGCGTCGCCGAGCGCGTAGATGTCCGGGTACTGCCGGTGGCGCAGTGTCGCCGGATCGACGTCGATCCAGCCGGCCGCATCGGCGAGCGGGCTCGACCGCACGAAATCGGGCGCTTTCTGCGGCGGCACGACGTGGATCATGTCGAACGAGCGCACCACGGTTTCCTTGCCGCCGTCGGGCAGTGCGCGCGCGAACGTCGCCCGGCGTGCCGGGCCGTCGATCGAGACGAGGTTGTGGCCGAACGACAACGCGATGTCGTAGCTTTTCACGTACTCCATCAGCGCGGGTACGTAGTCGGCGACGCCGAACAGCGCGCCGCCCGCATTCAGGAACTCGACGTTCGCGGCCTCGAGGCGGCCCGCGCGTCGCCAGTGGTCGCACGACAGGTACATCGCTTTCTGCGGTGCGCCTGCGCACTTGATCGGCATCGGCGGCTGCGTGAAGAGTGCGTTGCCGCCGCGGAACGCGCGCACGAGTTCCCACGTGTACGGCGCCAGGTCGTAACGGTAGTTGGACGTGACGCCGTTGCGGCCGAGCGTGTCGGCGAGGCCTTCGATCGCGTGCCAGTCGAGCTTGAGCCCCGGGCACACGACGAGCTTGCGATAGCCGATGCGGCGGCAGCCGTCGAGCACGACCGCGTGCGCGTCGGGCTCGAAGCCCGCGACGGCGGCCTGGATCCGGTGCACGCCGCGCGGCAGCACGTCGGTGATCCGGCGTGCGGTGGTCTCGGGGCGGAACACGCCCGCGCCGACCATCGTCCAGCCCGGCTGGTAGTAGTGGACGTCGGCCGGATCGATCACCGCGATGTCGAGCGACGCGTCGCGTGCGAGCAGGCTCGACGCGACCGCGATGCCGGCCGCGCCCGCGCCGACGATCACGATGTCGTGCCGCGCGTCGACGGCCGGTGCCGCCTGCTTGTTGCCTGGCACGACACGCGACGCGAGCGCGTGCAGGTCGTAGCCGGCCGCGGCGGCCGTCGCGACGATGTCGGTCAGCGGGCGCAGGCCGGCTTGCGACAACGCCCACAGCGTGGCCGAACGCATGCCGCTGCGGCAGTACGCGAGCACCGGGCCGTCGATCGACGCGACGAGTGCGCCGAATTGCGCGGTCTGGTCGTCGGTCACCTTGCCCGTATCGACCGGCAGGTAAAGCACGTCGATGCCGAGCGGCGCGGCGGCCGCGCGGATTTCGGTGACGGTCGGCTGGTCGGGGCCTTCGCCGTCCGGGCGGTTGCAGATGATCGCGCGGATGCCGGCTGCTTGAAGCGCGGGCAGGTCGGCCGTCACGATCTGCGGCGAGACCGACAGCGCGTCGGTCAGCTTGCGGATGGAGGTCATGTCGGGGTCTCGGTTGGGGCGCCGGCGCTCAGATCGCGTCGAGCGGGATCTTCAGGTAGCGCACGCCGTTGTCTTCGGGCTCGGGCAGGTGGCCGGCGCGCATGTTGACCTGCACGGACGGCAGCATCAGAACGGGCATGGCGAGCGTGGCGTCGCGCGTGGTACGCATCGCGACGAAATCGTCCTCGGTCACGCCGTCCTTCACGTGCACGTTCGCGCGGCGCTGCTCGGCCACGGTCGTCACGAACTGCACGTCGCGGCCGCCCGGCTGGTAGTCGTGGCACAGGTACAGGCGCGTGTCGGGCGGCAGGCAGAGCACGCGCGCGATCGAGCGGTACAGCGTGCGCGCGTCGCCGCCCGGGAAGTCGCAGCGGGCCGTGCCGTAGTCGGGCATGAACAGCGTGTCGCCGACGAATGCCGCGCGTTGCGTCGCGTCGTCGATGCAGTAGGTCATGCAGGCGGGCGTGTGGCCCGGCGTATGCAGCGCGCGGATCGTCAGCGTGCCGAGCGCGAGCGTGTCGCCGTCGTCGAGCAGCCGGTCGAACTGGCGGCCGTCCTGCGCGAAGCCGGGGCCCGCGTTGAACAGCGTGCCGAACACGTGCTGCACGCGGCGCACGTGCGAACCGATCGCGATCCGGCCGCCGACGTGTTCCTTCAGGTACGGCGCGGCCGACAGGTGGTCGGCGTGCACGTGGGTTTCCAGCAGCCAGTGCACGTCCGCGCCGAGTTCGGCGACGCGGGCGATCAGCCGGTCGGCGCTGGCGGTGCGCGTGCGCCCGGATGTCGGGTCGTAGTCGAGCACGCTGTCGATCAGCGCGCATGCGCGGCTCGCGGTATCGAGCACGAGATAGCTGACGGTGTGGGTCGCCGGGTCGAAAAAGCCTTCGACCGACAGCGTGGTGGCATCGCTCACGGGGTGTCCTTGATCGGGTTCTGCATCTGCAATCGCGATCTGTAACTCAAGAAGCGTGCCAGCCTGCGTCGCGGCACCGGCCGATCTGCCAGGGATTTGATTCGACGCGGGTTTTCGGCGCAGGCGCGGCGAAGCACGGGCGTCGCCGGCGTTCGGTTGCCGCTGCCGACTGCCACTTCTGGCAGTGTCGTGGCAGAATTGGCAGTCCGCCTGGCAGTGCACCTGCCAGTTCGTCAGGCATCTCCCTCACCGAGCGTCCGCATGAATCCGCACGACACCATCCCGATCGTCCCCGCGCCGCGTCGCGACGTCATGCCCGACGTGCGCGCGCTCGTCGCGTATCTCGAGCAGGATCCGCAGCCGATGATCGTCGTCGATCCCGATTACCGCATCCTCGCGGCGAACGATGCGTACCGGCGCCAGTTCGGCGTCGCGGGCGTCGAGCACGTGGGCCGGCACTGCTTCCAGGTGTCGCATCACTACGACGTGCCGTGCGACCAGGCCGGCGAGCATTGCCCGATGAAGCAGGCGCTCGAGTCGCGCGGGCTGAACCGCGTGCTGCACATCCATCACACGCCGCGCGGCCCCGAACACGTCGACGTCGAATTGCGGCCGATCTTCGATGCGCACGGCAACGTGATCGCGTACGTCGAGCGGCTGACCACGGTGCGCAGCGCATCCGCGCAGCCGAGTGCGGAAGGGCTCGTCGGCGGCGCCGACGCGTTCAATGCGGCGCTCGGTGCACTGCAGCGCGTCGCGCCGTCGATGCTGCCGGTGCTGCTGCTCGGCGAATCGGGCACCGGCAAGGAGCTGTTCGCCCGTGCGCTGCACGAGGCGAGCGATCGCGCGATGGGGCCGTTCGTCGTCGTCGATTGCTCGGGGATCGCCGAGACGCTGTTCGAGAGCGAACTGTTCGGTTACGAGAAGGGCGCGTTCACGGGCGCGAACCAGCGCAAGCCGGGCCTCGTCGAGACCGCGCAGGGCGGCACGCTGTTTCTCGACGAGATCGGCGACGTCCCGCTGCCGATGCAGGTGAAGCTGCTGCGCCTGATCGAGTCGGGCACGTTCCGCCGCGTCGGCGGCGTCGAGGTGCTGCGCGCGGACTTCCGGCTGGTCGCGGCGACGCACAAGCCGCTGCGCGAGATGATCGACGACGGCCGGTTCCGGCAGGATCTCTACTACCGGATCAACGCGTTTCCGATTCCGCTGCCGGCGTTGCGCGAGCGGCGCGGGGACGTCGCGCTGCTGGCCGAATCGATCCTGCGGCGAATCGCGAACGCGCGCGCCGGCGCGGGCGAGACGGGCGCACGGCCGTTTGTCCTCACCGAACGCGCGCGTGCGTGTCTCGATGCCTATGCGTGGCCGGGCAATATCCGCGAGCTGCGCAACGTGCTCGAACGCGCGTGCCTGTTCGCGGACGACGGGACGATCCGGGTCGAACACCTGCCGGCCGAGCTGGTCGCCGCATCGGCGGCGCCGCAGGACCGCGCGGCCGATGCGCGCGGCGTGTCGGACGCGGAGCTCGTGCGCATCGCGCGCACGTTCGACGGCACGCGCAAGGCGCTCGCCGAGCAGGTCGGGATGAGCGAGCGGACGTTGTACCGGCGGATGAAGGCGCTCGGGCTCGGGGCGCGCGAGCGCTGAACGGGCAGGCGGCGGGCGGCTGGCAGAGGCACGCGGCTGTGTCGATAATGACGCGTTCGATCCTGCTTCCACCTCGCCGATGAAGAGACGCTTCCTTTCGCCTTGCCTGTTTCTTGCCGCCACTGCGCTGTGCAACCTGGCGCAGGCCGCCACCGAATACACGTGGACCGATGCGGCCGGCGCACATGCGGTGACGCTCGTACGCACCGCGTCCGGCGACGACCTCGAGCTCAAGGTCGCCGCGACGCTCGACGGCCGGCCCGACTGGACCGTGCGCGACTACGTGAAGGCATGTCCGGTCGACGTGATTCTCGACGTCGTGCCCGCATCGATCGAGATGCGCGACCTGCTCGGCAACGGCCGCAAGCAGTTTCTGTTCGCGTACAGGATCGGCTGCCGCGGTGACGTCAGCGCCGACCAGGTCAAGTACTTCCTGATCGACCAGGGCACGAAGTACGTGCTGCGCGGCGAGGAAACCGTCACGGTCAACGGCAAGTTCATGGACGGCGGCGCGGCGCCCGTGCCGAATGCGGACCTGAAAGCCCGACCTGCGTTTCTGCGCTACATGACGAAGCACTGGCACGCGATCAGCGCGCGCGACTACCGATAGGCGTGCCCGGCGATCGTGACGGCGCGTTCGACACGCGCCTGTTGGGGGTGGATCAAAACTGTCGAACAATAAAAAATCATGGTTCAACGGCAATTAATTATCGTTTTACGATAATTTCAGACGTACAATCGACGCTCGTTCATTCGTCGTCGAGGACACGTCATGCATTCCGATCGCATCGCCCGTATCAGCCAGCAGATGGCCACCGTCACGCTGTGGTTCATCGTCGGCATGCTGGTGCTCAACGCCGCGTGCTGGGCGTTCCCGTCACTGAACGCGGCGTCGGGGCCCGGCCTCGTATTCGGCCTCACCGATTCGGTGATCTCGAACCTGCACGTGGATGTCGCCGCGTTCCCGTGGTGGCAGAAGGCGGTCGGCATCCTGCTGTCGAGCGTGCCGCTGATCGCGCTCGCGAACGGCCTGCGTCATCTGCGTGCGCTGTTCCGCACCTACGCGCGCCGCGACTATTTCTCCGCGCAAGCGGCCGGCCATCTCGGCAAGACGGGCCGTGCGATCGGGATGTGGGTGCTGCTGAGCCTGCTGTGCGAACCGCTCCTGAGCGTGTGGGCGACGCTGCGCGAACCGGTCGGCCATCGCGTGGTCAGCATCGGGTTCAGCCTGCCGTACGTGGTCGCGCTGTTCACCGCGGCCTGCATCGCGGTCATCGCGCATATCCTCCGGCAGGCGAGCGAACTCGATGCCGAACATCGGCAGTTCGTCTGAGGCGCGCCATGTCGATCGTGGTCAAGCTCGATGTGATGCTCGCGACGCGCAAGGTCCGCTCGAAGGATCTCGCGGCGGCGGTCGGCATCACCGAACAGAATCTGTCGCTGCTCAAGCAAGGGAAGGTCAAGGGCATCCGTTTCGCGACGCTCGAGGCGATCTGCCGTTATCTCGACTGCCAGCCCGGCGACCTGCTCGCGTTCAGCGATGACGGTGTCGGCGAGCCGGATTGACGCATCGCCATCGCGGCTGGCCGGCGTGGCGGGGCGGCGCCGGCCGCGCATCGTCGCGCTGGCTGTCGTCGCGTCCGTATCGATTCACCTGCTCGGATGGTTCGTGCTGCAGCGGACGTCGACGCTGGCCGGCCCGAACGCCGGGGCGCGGCCCCGGCTCGCGCTGCGCGTCGAACTGATTCCCGCGCGGCCGGTGCCCGCGGCGGGCACGCATGACGCCGGGCGAACCGGGCGCGCCGCGAGTGAGCGTGGTGCCGAGGGCGCCGTGTCATCGACGAAACGATCCGCCGCGGTTGCGGTGTCGCGCATGACGAAGCGGGCGTCTTCGAATACGGGGGGCATTTCGCGTCGGCAAGATGAAACGCCTGCCGGCGCAATCGCGACCCGACGTGAACCCCATTCCGAGAACGCACCAAGCCCCGATCTCGACTGGCGCCGCGATCTGGACGCGATCGGCTCGCGGCATGCGGCGGCGCGCAGTCCGGCGCAGGCGGCAGTCGGGGCATTGGGCGCGTCGTCCGGCGGCGTGGCCGCGCGCCGTGACACCGTCGATGCGAGGCTGGCCGACGGCATGTCGAATGCCCGTCGCACCGACTGCCGGCACGCGTATTCACGCGCGGGCCTGCTGGCGTTGCCGATGCTCGCGCTGGATGCGGTGCGCGACACGGGCTGCAAATGGTGAAGCGGGCGGCACGCGGGAACCCCGCCTGCCGCCCGCACCTTCATGCGCTCAGCGCGCGGGCGCAAGCTGCGCCATCGCCTCCCGCACGAAACCGATCAGCGTGTCGTCGACCCACGTATCCTGCGTCAGTGCAGGCTCGTTCATCATCGCCGCGCGGAATTTCGCATGCGTGGCCGGATCGTGGCCGGCATAGCTGCAGAACAGCTCGAGCCAGCGCTGCGCGAGCGCGCGGCCTTCCGGCGAAGCAGGTCGGGCGCCCGCATCGATCGCGTCGCGCACGTCGCCCATCAGTTGCGGCCATTCCATCGCGCGTTCGCCGTAGTGCGCGCGCATGAAGCGGATCTCGTCCGGCGCGAGGTACTTCTCGAAGATCCGCATCTTGTTTTCGGACGACGCACGCAGCACATAGTCGCGCAGCGCAGTCGAAATGCCGATCTTCGACTGCATCGCCGGTTCTTGCTCGTGCATCAGGTTCAGCTTTGCCAGCAGCCGCGGGTCGTTGTTCGTGTCGCGCACGAGCAGCTTCATCCAGCGACTGGCGAGCGCACGGGGGCGTTCGTCCTCGGCGGGTACGCCCGCGTCGTGCAGCGCGCGCACTTCGTCGACGAGTGCGATCCATTCGGCGTCGCCCGCCTGGCTTTTCTGGTACATCGGCAGGCGCGCGAGTTCTTCCTCGGAAAAATATTTGTCGTACACGGTCATCAACTCCAGTGTGGTGAGCCAATCGGCCAGCTCCGGCTCCGTGCCCGCGGCGAGCTGCGCATGCAGGCTCACGAGGCGCTCGCGCAGCTGCGCGGTCTGCGCGAGCTGACGGTCGAGCAGCGCGATCTGCTTTGCGACGAGATCGACGAGCGGGGTGCCGGGCCGGTTCAGGTGATCGCCGATTTCGGTGAGCGACAGGCCGAAGCGACGCAACGCCTGGATTTGGTGGAGCCGGGCGATGTCGTGGCGGTCGTACAGCCGGTAGCCGTTGTCGGCGCGCGCCGAAGGCGTCAGCAGACCGATCGCGTGATAGTGATGAAGCGTGCGGACGGTCAGCCCGCTGCGTTTCGCCAGTTCTCCCACTTTCAGTCGCATTCGTTCCTCCGTTCGGTACGCACACTGGAGTCTCGAACGTTACGCTACGTGAGGGTCAAGCGGAAGATGGGGAAGCGTGCGCGCGGGGATTCCGCGCGCACGCGATGGCGGGGCGGCTTATTGCGGCGAAGGCGGCGTGTCGGTGGCGGCGGTATCGGCGG
>NZ_LDVA01000367.1:0-3948 GCF_050768715.1 Burkholderia sp. ZZQ-2
TCGGCCGCGCGGACCGCGGTCGGCAAATTCGGCGGTTCGCTTGCGAAGATTGCAGCACCCGAACTGGGCGCGACGGTGATCCGCGCAGTGCTGGAGCGCGCGGGCGTGAAGCCCGAGCAGGTGAGCGAAGTGATCATGGGCCAGGTGCTGACGGCCGGCTCGGGCCAGAACCCGGCGCGGCAGTCGCTGATCAAGGCCGGGCTGCCGACGGCAGTGCCGGGGATGACGATCAACAAGGTGTGCGGCTCGGGCCTGAAGGCCGTGATGCTGGCGGCGAACGCGATCGTCGCGGGCGACGCGGACATCGTGATCGCGGGCGGCCAGGAGAACATGAGCGCGTCGCCGCACGTGCTGCCGGGCTCGCGTGACGGCTTCCGGATGGGCGATGCGAAGCTGGTCGACACGATGATCGTCGACGGCCTGTGGGACGTGTACAACCAGTACCACATGGGCATCACGGCGGAGAACGTCGCGAAGGAATACGGGATCACGCGCGAAGAGCAGGATGCGTTCGCGGCGCTGTCGCAGAACAAGGCGGAAGCCGCGCAGAAGGCGGGCCGCTTCGACGACGAGATCGTGCCGGTGTCGATCCCGCAACGCAAGGGCGAGCCGCTGCAGTTCGCGACCGACGAATTCGTGCGTCACGGCGTGACGGCGGAGTCGCTGGCGGGGCTGAAGCCGGCGTTCTCGAAGGACGGCTCGGTGACGGCGGCGAACGCGTCGGGGCTGAACGACGGCGCGGCGGCGGTGCTGGTGATGTCGGCGCAGAAGGCGGCGGCGCTGGGTCTGACGCCGCTGGCGAAGATCAAGGCCTACGCGAACGCGGGCGTCGATCCGAGCGTGATGGGGATGGGCCCGGTGCCGGCATCGCGCCGGTGCCTGGAGCGCGCGGGCTGGACGCCGGGCGACCTGGACCTGATGGAGATCAACGAGGCGTTCGCGGCGCAGGCGCTGGCGGTGCACAAGCAGATGGGCTGGGACACGTCGAAGGTGAACGTGAACGGCGGGGCGATCGCGATCGGTCACCCGATCGGTGCGTCGGGCTGCCGGATCCTGGTGACGCTGCTGCACGAGATGGCCAAGCGCGACGCGAAGCGCGGGCTGGCGTCGCTGTGCATCGGCGGCGGGATGGGCGTCGCGCTCGCGGTCGAGCGCGCCTGAGCGGGGCCTGACGATTCGTCCCGCTGCGGCGCCGGTGGGCGCCGCACGCGGGTGAAGCGGTTTTCGCGCACGACAAGTGGCCAACAACAAGCGCGAGGTGCCGGTGCGTGCCGTGCCCGCGACGCGGGCGGCTGCGCATCGAAGCGGTGGGGCGGCAGCATGTGCGATGCCGTCGCCCCGCTTTCATCGATTACTTTTTTGTCGGTAATTTACAGGATGACTAAGCGAATTGCAGTTGTGACTGGTGGAATGGGCGGCCTCGGCGAAGCGGTCAGCATCAGGTTGAACGACGCGGGCCACCGGGTAGTCGTCACGTATTCGCCGAGCAACACCGGCGCGGACCGCTGGCTGACCGAGATGCATGCGGCCGGCCGCGAGTTCCTCGCGTATCCGGTGGACGTGGCCGACCACGATTCGTGCCAGCAATGCATCGAGAAGATCGCCCGGGACGTCGGCCCGGTCGACATTCTCGTGAACAACGCGGGCATCACGCGCGACATGACGCTGCGCAAGCTCGACAAGGTCAACTGGGACGCGGTGATCCGCACGAACCTCGATTCCGTGTTCAACATGACGAAGCCGGTCTGCGAAAGCATGGTCGAGCGCGGCTGGGGCCGTATCGTCAACATCTCGTCGGTGAACGGCTCGAAGGGTTCGGTCGGCCAGACCAACTACGCGGCCGCGAAGGCCGGCATGCACGGCTTCACGAAATCGCTCGCGCTCGAGATCGCGCGCAAGGGCGTGACGGTGAACACCGTGTCGCCGGGCTACCTCGCGACGAAGATGGTCACGGCGATCCCGCAGGACATCCTCGACTCGAAGATCCTCCCGCAGATTCCGGCGGGCCGGCTCGGCAAGCCCGAGGAAGTCGCGGCGCTGGTCGCTTACCTGTGCTCGGAGGAGGCCGGCTTCGTGACGGGCTCCAACATCGCGATCAACGGCGGCCAGCACATGCACTGACGCACGGCGGCCCGGACGGCGTGCATGCCCGTGCCGGGCCGTGTTCCGCTGGTTCCAGTGCCGCAGCGGCGCAGGTGTGCCGGTGCGGCCCCGCATTCCGGAGAAGGCATGAGCGACACCTGGATGGGACTCGCGATCGGCTGCGCGGCACTGGCCGTCGCGCTGGCGATGGCGATCTCGCTCTTCTGGCTCGAGCGGCGCCGTGCGCGGCTGCTGCGGAACTTCGATCATCGCGATTGCTGGCTCGTCGCTTACGGCAAGTGTTTCGCGCGCGTGCGGGCCAGGCCGGCACGCCGCATGCGCGGCGCGCGTTGACGGCAGCGGCATGGCGGCAGTCACGCGTCACCGTCGACGCGCGGCCACGCATCGCGCGCATGCCGCAAGGCGGTACGCGCGATGTTCGTCGTCAATCGCTCAATCGCTCTTTTCGCTCTTTCCACCCGACTCGCTGGAGCCGTTCTTGTGGAAGATCCGCTTCGTCGTGCGCTTGGTGGCATCCCACCCTTCGCGCGACGCATGCGCGACGCCGTGCCCGACCGCCTTCGCCGCACTTGCGGTCGCGTGGCCGAAGCTGCGGGCCGCCTCGCCGGTCTTGTGCGCGGCTTCCTTCGAATCGCGCTTGATGTCCTGCTTCACTTCCGACATGTCCGCGTGCGCGATCGGGCTGATCAGCGCCAGAACGAGCGCGGTACCAATGAACTGACGAACTTTCACGACCTGGTTTCCTTCCGTTGAACAAGCCTCTTCAGCGAGGATTCGCATCGCCGGCGGGCGCCGGGCGAAACACGCCGGCCGCCGATGCGTCGAGCATCACCGCGGCGCGGCCGGACAGCAGCACGCGCTCGCCGCAGCGCAGCGCGAAGCCGTACAGCGCCGAGCGGTCGTCGCCGCTCACGCGTTCCGCTTCGACGACGAGCGGCTGCGTGAACGTGTCGAGCCGGTCGACGAACGCGTCGACGTTGCGCACGCTCGCCAGATAACCGACGCGCGGGCGCGCTTCGTGCGCACCGAGCAACGCGCCGTGCACGGCCATCGCCTGCGCCGCGTATTCGATCCCGCAGACGGACGCGAGCCGGCCGTGCGCGCGCAGCGGGTTGTGCGGATCGCGGTGGCTCGTCGCGGTGCAGCGGATGCGGGCGGCATCCCACGCATCGACCGTATCGAGCACGCACATCGCGCCGTCGTGCGGAATGTGCGCGGCGATCCACGCGTGGTCGAGCGGCGGCGCGAGCGGGATCGTCGCGGTCATCACGCACGCTCCATGAACGTATCCGGCATCGCGACATCGACCTGCACGCGTGTATCGGCCAGGTAGTCGAGCACGACGCGTGTCGAACGCCGCGCGGCGAGCGCCTCGAGCAGCGGCAGCACGCGCGCGGCCGGATTGCCGGCACGCAGCGCGTCGAGCCCGGCGTGCGCGAGCGTCGCGGCGGGGGTGTCGCTGAGTTGCACGTCGATGCGGGCGAGCGCGTGTTCGCTTGCTTCCGGCGCGAGCACGAGCGCGACGCCGAACGCATCGTCGATCGGCCGCACCGCGCGCAGCGGTTCCGGATAGTCGGTGTCGTACGCGATCAGCAGCGTCGGCACGCGATCGACGACGACCTGGCACAGACTCTCGAGCAGCCCGGCGGCAAAGCTGCCGTCGTGCGCGCACAGCACGTTCGACGTCGCCATCGCGCGGGTCGCGATGCTCCAGTAGCCGGCCGGCGCGTTGTGCACGGAGTTGTGGAAGCGGGTCGGCGACAACTGGCGATCGTCGCCGGCGAGGGTTTCGCAGATCGCGTGGCAGTTCTGGCCGTCGCCGCCCGACGCGCTGAACACGGTCGC
>NZ_LDVA01000368.1:0-2217 GCF_050768715.1 Burkholderia sp. ZZQ-2
GCGCCCATCATCAGGCCGTCCATCATTTCGACGACGTCGATCTCGGCGCCGAGCGTCGAGTACACCGTCGCCATTTCGAGGCCGATGATGCCGCCGCCGATCACGAGCATCCGCTTGGGCAGCTGGCGCAGCTCGAGTGCACCGGTCGAATCGACGACGCGCGGGTCTTCCGGCATGAACGGCAGCTTCACTGCTTGAGAGCCGGCGGCGATGATGGCCTGCTTGAACTTGACGATCTTCTTGTCGTTGTCGCCCTGCACTTCCATGTGGAACGGGTCGACGAATGCGCCGATGCCGGTCACGACTTCGACCTTACGCGCCCTCGCCATGCCGGCGAGGCCGCTGGTCAGCTTCTTGACGACGCCGCCCTTGAAGTCGCGCAGCTTGTCGAGGTCGACTTGGGGCTTGCCGAACGTGATGCCGTGCGACGCGAGCGCTGCGGCTTCCTCGACGACCAGCGCCGTGTGCAGCAGCGCTTTCGACGGGATGCAGCCGACGTTCAGGCATACGCCGCCGAGTGTCGAATAGCGTTCGACGAGCACCGTCTTCATGCCGAGGTCGGCGGCGCGGAACGCGGCCGAGTAGCCGCCGGGGCCGGCGCCGAGCACGAGCATGTCGCACTCGATGTCGGCTGAGCCGCCGTAGCTGCCGGCTTGCGGCGCCGGAGCGGCAGCGGCTGCGGCCTGTGCCGGAGCCGCTGCCGGTGCCGCGGCCGCGACGGGCTTGGCGGGCTCTGGTGCTTTCGCCGGTGCGGTGGCGTTTGCGGACGCTTCGACGAGTGCGATCACGGTGCCTTGGGAGACTTTGTCGCCGGCTTTGACTTTGATTTCCTTGATGGTGCCTGCGATGTGGCTGGGCACTTCCATGGATGCCTTATCGGATTCGAGCGTGAGGAGCGTTTGCTCTTTTTCGATCACATCGCCGGGTTTGATGTTGACTTCGATGACATCGATGCCGTTGAAATCGCCGATATCTGGAACTTTGACTTCGATGAGACTCATGTACGTCCCCTTCTTGTTGGCTACGGAGAGAGGGAATGGAAACTCGCACGATGAACCGGCCACGGCCTGACAAGAGAACGCGAACCTGGGCAGAACCACCTTTGCTGTCCGCCCAAGGACGCGCCTTTCTTTTGGTTACTTTTCTTTGGAAGACAAAGAAAAGTAACCGCCGCCCCGCGCAGGGGCGACGCTAGCAGACCGTATGCAAAACAGGTTCAACGACAGTACGGGGCGCACCGACAAAAACGCACGCCCCCGCGAGCCCCTCTTCTCATCAAAGAATGATGCGACGGAAATCCGCGAGCAACGCGCCAAGATAAGCATTGAACCGCGCGGCTTCGGCGCCATCGATCACGCGATGATCGAACGCCAGGGAAAGCGGCATCGTCAACCGCGGCACGAACTGCTTGCCGTCCCACACCGGCTTCATCTGCCCGCGCGACAACCCGAGGATCGCCACTTCCGGCGCGTTGATGATCGGCGTGAAGTGCGTGCCGCCGATCCCGCCGAGCGACGAGATCGAGAAGCAGCCACCCTGCATCTGATCGGGCTTGAGCTTGCCGTCGCGCGCGGCCTTCGACAGCTCGGCCATTTCCTTCGCGATGTCGACGAGGCCCTTCTTGTCCGCATCGCGGATCACCGGCACGACCAGACCGTTCGGCGTGTCGGCCGCGAACCCGATGTGGTAGTACTGCTTGAACACCAGGTTGTCGCCGTCGAGGCTCGCGTTGAAGGTCGGGAATTTCTTCAGCGCGGCCACCACCGCCTTGATCACGAACGCGAGCATCGTGAACTTCACGCCCGCCTTTTCGTGCTCCTTGTTCAGCTGCACGCGCAGCGCTTCGAGCTCGGTGATGTCCGCTTCGTCGTTGTTCGTGACGTGCGGGATCATCACCCAGTTGCGATGCAGGTTCGCGCCCGAGATCTTCTTGATGCGCGACAGCGGCTTCGCTTCGAACGGGCCGAACTTCGAGAAGTCGACCTTCGGCCACGGCAGCAGGTTCAGCTCGCCGCCGCCTGCCGGCGCGGCTGCCGCGCCCGGTGCCGCGCGCTGGCCGGTCATCACGCCCTTCACGAAGCCCGTGACGTCTTCCTTCGTGATGCGGCCCTTCGGACCCGAGCCCTGCACGCGCGCGACTTCGACGCCGAGTTCGCGCGCGAACTTGCGTACCGACGGCGATGCGTGGCTGGCGCGGTATTCGCCCGACGGTGCCGC
>NZ_LDVA01000369.1:0-5649 GCF_050768715.1 Burkholderia sp. ZZQ-2
TCACGCCACCGCGAACGCCGCCTTCATGTCGGCCACGCGGCGCCGTTCGCGCGCGATCATCATCCGGTTCACGACGATCACGCCGATCGTCACGGCCGTGATGAACAGCGTCGCCAGCGCGTTCATCTCCGGGTTCAGCCCCAGCCGCACGCGCGAGAACACCACCAGCGGCAGCGTCGTCGACCCCGGCCCCGACAGGAACGCCGACAGCACCAGGTCGTCGATCGACAGCGTGAACGACAGCAGCCACCCCGACAGCAGCGCCTGCGAGATCAGCGGCAGCGTCACCACGAAGAACACCTTCAGCGGCGTCGCGCCCAGATCGAGCGCCGCCTCCTCCAACGACTTGTTCATCTCCTTCACGCGCGACTGCACGATGATCGCCACGTACGACACGCACAGCATCACGTGCCCGATCCAGATCGTCACCATCCCGCGCCCCTTCGGCCAGCCGAACATCTGCTCCAGCGCAACGAACAGCAACAACAGCGAGATGCCCTGGATCACTTCCGGAATCACCAGCGGCGCGTTGATCATCCCCGTGTACAGCGTGAAGCCCTTGAAACGGCCGAAGCGCGCGAGCACGAAACCCGCCCACGTGCCGATCACCACCGACGCGGTGGCCGTCAAGAGGCCGATCTTCAGCGACAGCCACGCGGCGGTCAGCAGCTCGTCGTCGTCCAGCAGCGCGCTGTACCACTTCAGCGAGAAGCCCGACCACACCGTCACCAGCTTCGACTCGTTGAACGAGTACACCACCAGGCTGATGATCGGGATGTACAGGAACAGGAAGCCGAAGGCGAGGACGCCCGTCGACAGCGGTTTGCTCGGCTTGATCATTTCGCGTCCTCCAGTTCCTTGACCTGGTAGTACTGGAACAGCGCCATCGGCACCAGCAGCAGCATCACCATCGCGACCGTCACCGCGGACGCCATCGGCCAGTCCATGTTGTTGAAGAATTCATCCCACATCACGCGCCCGATCATCAGCGTGTCGGCGCCGCCCAACAGTTCCGGAATCACGTACTCGCCCACCGCCGGGATGAACACCAGCAGGCTGCCGGCGATGATCCCGTTCTTCGACAGCGGCAGCGTGATGCGCGTGAACGCGACCCACGGCTTCGCGCCCAGGTCGTACGCGGCCTCGAGCAGCGTGAGGTCCATCTTCACGAGGTGCGCGTACAGCGGCATCACCATGAACGGCAGGTACGAATAGACCATCCCGATGTAGACGCCCGCGTCGCTGTGATAGAGGCGCAGCGGCGTGTGGATGATGCCCAGCGCGATCAGCGTGTGGTTCAGGAGGCCGTCGTCCTTCAGGATGCCGATCCATGCGTACACGCGAATCAGGAACGACGTCCAGAACGGCAGCATCACGGCCATCATCAGCACGTTGCGGCGGTTCGGTTCCGAGCGCGCGATGTAGTACGCCATCGGATAGCCGATCAGCAGGCACAGCACGGTCGACACGGCGGCCATCTTCAGCGAGCTGAGGTAGGTCGCGATGTACAGGTCGTCCTGCAGCAGGAACGCGTAGTGCGACAGCTGCAGCGCGAAGTGCACGACACCGTCCTTGATCTCGACGAGCGACGTGTACGGCGGGATGCCCATCACCTGGTCGGCGAAGCTGATCTTCAGCACCAGCACGAACGGCAGCGCGAAGAAGACTGCGAGCCACACGAACGGCACGCCGATCGCGACGCTGCGGCCCGACGGCAGGAAGCGCGACAGCATGGAGAAACGGCCCGGGCGCGATCTGCCGGCGCCGGTGCTCGCGGCGCCGGCAGACACCGGCGCGGACGGAGTGGAAGCGGAGGTTCTCATCGTGGCGTCCTCACTGCGTCAGCACGACGCCGCTGGCCGGCGACCACGACACGAACACGTCGTCGTTCCACGCCGGCGCGTTGTCGTTCATCAGGTGCGAGCTCGACAGGTTCGACACCACCGTCTTGCCGCTCGGCAGGCGCACGTGGTACAGCGAGTAGCTGCCCATGTACGCGATGTCGGTCACGACGCCGCGCGCCCAGTTGTGTTTCGAGCCCGGCTTCTCGCGCGACACGTGCACGCGCTCCGGGCGCACCGAGATGCCGACCGGCATCCCGAGCGGGCCGGTCACGCCGTGGCTCACGTACATGCGCGCTTCGAGATCGTCGCTCTCGACGAAGATGTGGTCGGGTTCGTCCTCGACCACGCGTCCTTCGAACAGGTTGGTCGAGCCGATGAATTCGGCCGAGAAACGGCTGTTCGGGTATTCGTAGACTTCGCCGGGCGAGCCGATCTGCACGATCTTGCCTTCGCTCATCACCGCGAGGCGGCTCGCCATCGTCATCGCTTCTTCCTGGTCGTGCGTGACCATCACGCAGGTCACGTCGACCTTCTCGATGATGTTCACCAGTTCGAGCTGGGTCTTCTGGCGGATCTTCTTGTCGAGCGCGGACATCGGCTCGTCGAGCAGCAGCAGCTTCGGGCGCTTGACCAGCGAACGGGCGAGCGCGACACGCTGCTGCTGGCCGCCGGAGAGCTGATGCGGCTTGCGCTTCGCGTACTTGCTCATCTGCACGAGCGCGAGCGCGTCGGCCACGCGTTCCCGGATCTCGTTCTTCGGCGTGCCTTCCTGCTTCAGGCCGAACGCAACGTTCGATTCGACCGTCATGTGCGGGAACAGCGCGTACGACTGGAACATCATGTTGACCGGGCGGCGGTACGGCGGCAGCGACGCGAGGTCCTCGCCGTCGACGAAGATCTTGCCGGAGGTGGCCGTTTCAAGCCCGGCGAGCATGCGCAGCAGCGTCGACTTGCCGCAGCCCGAGCTGCCGAGCAGCGCGAACAGCTCGTTCTTCGCGATCGTCAGGTTCACGTTGTCGACGGCCGTGCTGTCGCCGAATTTCTTCACGACGTTTTCGATGCGCACGAAGGCGTCGTTTTGCGTACGGGCCGCGGGGGCCGGTTGGGTCTGTCGTGCAGCAGCGGAAGAGGGTATCGATTGCATGGGATTCACCATTCGTTCTTCACGGATTGCAGGCGTGAGCGTCCCCGCGCGAGGCACGTTATGCGACTCACGGACAACGGCTCGTGCCGGATGGAACAGTGCGCGCGGCGCGCGCGGGCGGATGGAAGTCCGCGGATCTCAGGCGGGCAGGCGTGAGGCGATGCCTGCGCCGCCGGAATGCTTCGCGATCAGTGGCCCGTCTTCAGCTGGGCCCACAGACGGTTCTCGAGGCGCAGGATGTCGGCCGGCATCGGCTTCATCAGCACCATCTTCTTCAGCACGTCTTCGGGCGGGTAGACGGTCGGGTCCTGCGCGACGGCCGGCGTGACGAACTGGTGCGCGGCCTTGTTCGCGGTCGGGTAGAACACCGTGTTGGTGATCGCCGCGTTGACCTTCGGATCGGACACGTAGTTGATCCATTTCAGGGCGGCCTCGGGGTGCGGTGCATCCTTCGGGATCACCATCACGTCGAACCACAGCAGGCCGCCTTCCTTCGGGTTCGAGAACTTGATGTCGTACGAGCGCTTCGCTTCGGCCGAGCGGCGATGCGCGATGCCGACGTCGCCCGACCAGCCGAGCACGACGCACACGTCGTTGTTCGCGAGGTCGTTGATGTAGCCGGACGAGTTGAACTGGGTGATGTACGGGCGGACTTTCTTCAGGACTTCGAACGCGGCCTGGTAATCGCCGGGGTTGGTGCTGTTCGGGTTCTTGCCCATGTATTGCAGCGTCGCGGCGAACACGTCGACGGCCTGGTCGAGGAACGACACGCCGCAGCTCTTCAGCTTCTCCATGTTGGCCGGATCGAACACCAGCGCCCAGCTGTCGACCGGCGCCTTGTCGCCGAGTGCCTTCTTCACCGCCTGCGCGTTGTAGCCGATGCCGTCCGTGCCGTAGGCCCAGGGCACGCCGTACTGGTTGCCCGGATCGGCGTCCGAGATCATCTTCATCAGCAGCGGGTCGAGGTTCGCGAGGTTCGGCAGCTTCGACTTGTCGAGCTTCTGGTACACGCCGGCCTGGATCTGCTTGGCCATGTAGTTCGACGTCGGCACGACGATGTCGTAACCCGAACTGCCGGCAAGCAGCTTCGCCTGAAGCGTGTCGTCGCTGTCGTAGTTGTCGTACTTGACGTGGATACCCGTCTGCTTCTGGAAGTTCGGGATCGTGTCCGGTGCGATGTAGTCGGACCAGTTGTAGACGTTCAGGTCCTCGGCATGCGCCGACGGGCTGGCGACTGACGTAAACGCGGCCGCGGCGGCAAGGGCGGCAACGGAACAGGCTTGGCGAAGAAAGCAGGCACGCATGGTGGAATTCCCCTGGTTATGGCGGCGTGCGGCGCCCGCCGCACGCCTGTAGGCAAAACCGTTACGAAATACCCAGTTGCTGGGCGGTTGCATCGACTGCTTTTTTCGCCTTCGATACGAGTTCATCGATTTCCTGACGCGAGATCACGAGCGGCGGCGACAGCAGCATCCGGTCGCCGGTCGCGCGCATGATCAGGTTGCCGTTGAAGCAGAAGTCGCGGCAGATCGTGCCGACGTCGCCGCCGTTCGCGAAGCGACGGCGTTCGGCCGGCGCCTCGGCGAGCTGAAGGCTCGCGACGAGGCCGTGGCCGTGCACTTCGCCGACGATCGGGTGACGCGCGAAGGTCTCGCGCATCAGCGCCTGGAAGTACGGGCCCGTGTCGTTCTTCACGCGCTCGACGATCCCTTCGTCGCGCAGCAGCTTCAGGTTCGCGACCGCGACGGCTGCCGCCACCGGGTGGCCCGAGTACGTGAGGCCGTGGTTGAATTCGCCGTTGTCGATGATCGGCCGCGCCACCCGCTCGTGAATGCCGACGGCCCCCATCGGCACGTAGCCCGACGTGAGGCCCTTGGCCATCGTGATCAGGTCCGGCTCGAAGCCGAAGTGCTGGTGCGCGAACCATTCGCCGGTGCGCCCGAAGCCGCCGATCACTTCGTCGGCCACCAGCAGGATGTCGTACTTGCGGCAGATCCGCTGGATTTCCGGCCAGTACGTCGACGGCGGGAAGATCACGCCGCCCGCGCCCTGGAACGGCTCGCCGATGAAGGCCGCGACGTTTTCCGCGCCGAGTTCGAGGATCTTCGCCTCGAGCTGCTGCGCGCGGGCCAGGCCGAACGCTTCCGGCGTTTCGCCGGCCGCCGCCTCGCCGAAGAAATACGGCTGGTCGATGTGCACGATGTGCTCGACCTTCGACGGCATCTGCTCGTGCATGTAGCCCATCCCGCCGAGCGTGCCGCCCGCGATCGTCGAGCCGTGGTAGCCGTTCTTGCGCGAGATCACGACCTTCTTCTGCGGCTGGCCCTGCACGCGCCAGTACTGGTGCACGAGACGCAGCACGGTATCGTTGCCTTCCGAGCCGCTGTTGCAATAGAAGAAGTGGTTGAAGCCCTTCGGCGTGACTTCCGCGAGCATCGCGGAGAGTTCGATCACCGGCGGGTGCGTGGTCTTGAAGAAGGTGTTGTAGAACGGCAGTTCCTGGATCTGGCGATACGCGGCGTCGGCGAGTTCCTTGCGGCCGTAGCCGACGTTCACGCACCAGAGGCCGGCCATCCCGTCGATGACCTTGTTGCCGTCCGAGTCCCACAGGTAGACGCCGTCGGCCTTCACGATCACGCGGCTGCCCGCGCGGTTCAGCGC
>NZ_LDVA01000370.1:0-19737 GCF_050768715.1 Burkholderia sp. ZZQ-2
TCGCTGGTCAAGCGCCCGAAGCTGCTGCTGCTCGACGAGCCGATGTCCGCGCTCGACAAGAAGATCCGCCAGAAGACCCAGCTCGAACTGGTGAACATCATCGAGAAGGTCGACGTGACCTGCGTGATGGTCACGCACGACCAGGAAGAAGCGATGACGATGGCGAGCCGCCTCGCGGTGATGAGCGAAGGCAAGATCGTGCAGATCGGCTCGCCCGGCGAAGTCTACGAATACCCGAACAGCCGTTTCTCGGCCGAATTCATCGGCTCGACCAACCTGTTCGAAGGACGCGTGGTCGAGGACGAACCCGACCACATCTTCGTCGAGAGCGACGATCTCGAAGCGCGCATGTACGTGAGCCACGGCGTGACCGGCCCGCTCGGGATGCCGGTCGGCATCTCGGTGCGCCCGGAGCGCGTGCACGTGTCGCGCGAGAAGCCGGGCTCGAAACACAACTGGGCGCGCGGCGTCGTGACCGACATCGCGTACATGGGCAGCTACTCGCTGTACCACGTGCGCCTGCCGAGCGGCAAGACGGTGGTGTCGAACCTGTCGAGCTCGCACCTGATGAACGACAACGCGCCGGCGTGGAACGACGACGTGTTCGTGTCGTGGTCGCCGGCCAGCGGCGTCGTGCTGACGCAGTGAGGACGCCACGATGAGAACCTCCGCTTCCACTCCGTCCGCGCCGGTGTCTGCCGGCGCCGCGAGCACCGGCGCCGGCAGATCGCGCCCGGGCCGTTTCTCCATGCTGTCGCGCTTCCTGCCGTCGGGCCGCAGCGTCGCGATCGGCGTGCCGTTCGTGTGGCTCGCAGTCTTCTTCGCGCTGCCGTTCGTGCTGGTGCTGAAGATCAGCTTCGCCGACCAGGTGATGGGCATCCCGCCGTACACGTCGCTCGTCGAGATCAAGGACGGTGTCGTGCACTTCGCGCTGCAGCTGTCGCACTACGCGTTCCTGCTGCAGGACGACCTGTACATCGCGACCTACCTCAGCTCGCTGAAGATGGCCGCCGTGTCGACCGTGCTGTGCCTGCTGATCGGCTATCCGATGGCGTACTACATCGCGCGCTCGGAACCGAACCGCCGCAACGTGCTGATGATGGCCGTGATGCTGCCGTTCTGGACGTCGTTCCTGATTCGCGTGTACGCATGGATCGGCATCCTGAAGGACGACGGCCTCCTGAACCACACGCTGATCGCGCTGGGCATCATCCACACGCCGCTGCGCCTCTATCACAGCGACGCGGGCGTCTACATCGGGATGGTCTATTCGTACCTGCCGTTCATGGTGATGCCGCTGTACGCGCACCTCGTGAAGATGGACCTCACGCTGCTCGAGGCCGCGTACGACCTGGGCGCGAAGCCGTGGGTCGCGTTCACGCGCATCACGCTGCCGCTGTCGAAGAACGGGATCATCGCCGGCAGCCTGCTGGTGTTCATCCCGGCGGTGGGCGAGTACGTGATTCCGGAACTGTTGGGCGGCGCCGACACGCTGATGATCGGGCGCGTGATGTGGGATGAATTCTTCAACAACATGGACTGGCCGATGGCGTCCGCGGTGACGGTCGCGATGGTGATGCTGCTGCTGGTGCCGATGGCGCTGTTCCAGTACTACCAGGTCAAGGAACTGGAGGACGCGAAATGATCAAGCCGAGCAAACCGCTGTCGACGGGCGTCCTCGCCTTCGGCTTCCTGTTCCTGTACATCCCGATCATCAGCCTGGTGGTGTACTCGTTCAACGAGTCGAAGCTGGTGACGGTGTGGTCGGGCTTCTCGCTGAAGTGGTACAGCGCGCTGCTGGACGACGACGAGCTGCTGACCGCCGCGTGGCTGTCGCTGAAGATCGGCCTCTTGACGGCCACCGCGTCGGTGGTGATCGGCACGTGGGCGGGTTTCGTGCTCGCGCGCTTCGGCCGTTTCAAGGGCTTCACGCTGTACACGGGGATGATCAACGCGCCGCTGGTGATTCCGGAAGTGATCCAGGGCATCTCGCTGTTGTTGCTGTTCGTTGCGCTGGAGCAGATGTTCGGCTGGCCGAAGGGGCGCGGGATGGTGACGATCTGGATCGGGCACGTGATGCTGTGCGTGTCGTACGTGGCGATCATCGTGCAGTCGCGCGTGAAGGAGATGAACAAGTCGTTGGAGGAGGCGGCGCTCGATCTGGGCGCGACGCCGCTGAAGGTGTTCTTCGTGGTGACGCTGCCGCTGATCTCGCAGGCGCTGCTGTCGGGGTGGCTGCTGTCGTTCACGCTGTCGATCGACGACCTGGTGCTGTCGGCGTTCCTGTCGGGGCCGGGGTCGACGACGCTGCCGCTGGTGGTGTTCTCGCGCGTGCGGCTGGGGCTGAACCCGGAGATGAACGCGCTGGCGACGCTGTTCATCACGGCCGTGACGATCGGCGTGATCGTCGTGAACCGGATGATGATCGCGCGCGAACGGCGCCGCGTGGCCGACATGAAGGCGGCGTTCGCGGTGGCGTGAGCGCGGGCATGATGGTGTGACGGCATGACGAAAGCGACGGCGGGCGCATGACGGGCCCGCCGCTTACAGTGGTTGCTTGCTCGGGGGAGGGAAACGGGGCGATCGTGTGCGGTGCGCTCGCTCATGACCGAGTGGGTCGGCTACGGTAACGGCGACGATGCCGCGTGCAAGGCGGCGCAGCCGCCGCGATTCGCGATGGTGCCTTCGGCGCCGGGTTTCGGGTTCCCGATGTGGCCGAACGATGCGAGGGAATTCCACATCGCACGCGATATCGCGCGCGAGTAGCGCGGTCGCCACGCGGCGGGCGACGCGCTATAGTCGTGCGACGCCCGCTGACGGTGCGATACACCCGGCGGCCCTTTCACGCACGCGTTCTCCCGATGACAGCCCTTCCCGACGTTACCCTGCGACTGACCGACATCGAGCAGCCGGCCGCACACGATTTCATCAGCCGCAAGCTCGGCGAATTCAATCACGCGATGACGGGGCGCGCCGACGCGGCCACGCTCGACGTGTACGTGACCGATCCAGCGACGGGCGAGATCGTCGGCGGCCTGACGGGGCGCACGTCGCTCGGTCTTTTCTTCATCGATCTGTTCTACCTGCCCGAATCGTTGCGCGGCGGCGGGTTCGGCAGCCGGCTGCTGCGCGAGGCCGAAGCGGAAGCGAAACGACGCGGATGCGCGCGGGCGGTGCTCTACACGATCTCGTTCCAGGCGCCGGATTTCTACCGGAAGCAGGGTTACGAAGCATTCGGCGAAGTGCCGTGCGAACCGGAAGGCACGTCGCGCGTGTTCATGGTGAAGGTGCTATGAACCGGTTCGGCCGGCGCGCGTCGCGCGCTCAGATTCTCGTGGCGATCGCCTTTCGCGTGTAGCTGGCGTGAGTGGCCGGATCGACGAACCGGCCTCTGAAATATCCTTCGCCGTTCGCGTCGGATACGAACGTCTGATGGGCCGGATCCAGCATGCGGCGCCAGAATGCGTTCCGGCGTTCGATGTTTTTGATCGTTTGCGTCTTCCCGAGAATGTGGCCGGTCATCGTTGCGTCCTTGTCGCTGAGGCTGCCGGCGAGCAGGAGCGAGAAGCCCGGCGGAAGGGGAAGCGTTCGATGGATCTCCGACCAGCACAGCGTGCCGATGCCCCGGCAGCACAATTCCGGCGGAAGCATGAAGTCGCCGATGTGCATCTTGAACGACGAATCGTCGAGCGGAAGCCATCGTTCGCTGAACGGGAATTTCCTGACCCGGGTGGGCGATCCGAATGGCGACTCCCGGTATTCGAATTCGACGGACACGCGGCCCGTGCAGCAGCGATCGGGCAACGCGTCCAGCTTGTCGATTTCCTGCACGATCGTCATGGTCGCGATCGGCACGCCTTGCAGATCGGCGATCCGGTACGAATGCCGCGTGGTGTTCATCGTGTTGATCCTCGAGCGAGCACGACGACGGAGCTCGAACGTCGGCATCCGGGCGTCGGCGTCCGGGCGTCGGCAGCGTGCCCCGTACCGGCGGCACGGGGCACACGCCATCCGCGTCAGCAATGCTCCAGCGCGTACGACAGGTCGGCGATCAGGTCGTCCGGATGTTCGAGCCCGACCGACACGCGAATCAACCCTTCCGACACACCGGCCGCTGCGCGCGCTGCGGCCGGCACGCCCGAATGCGTCGTCGACGCCGGATGGCAGATCAGCGACTCCGTGCCGCCGAGACTGACCGCGGACTTGAAGAGCGTCAGGTGGTTGATGAACCTGAATGCCTGCTCGCGGCCGCCGTCGAGGATGAACGCGAACGTCGAGCCGGGCCCGCTGCACTGGCGCCGGTAGACGGCCTGGTAGGCCGGATCGTCGATGAGCTCGGGATGCAGCACGCGCACCGGTCGATGCGGATTGCCGGCGAGCCAGCGGGCGACGGCGCTGCCGCTGCGCGCGGCCTGCTGCATGCGCAGTACGAGCGTTTCCATCGAGCGGGTGATCATCCACGACGAATGCGGGTCGAGCTGCGAGCCGAGCGTGCTGCGGACCGAGCGGATCTTCGTGATCAGGTCGCGGGTGCCGGTCACGCCGCCGGCGACGAGGTCGCTATGCCCGCCGATGTATTTCGTCAGCGAGTACACGCTCAGGTCGATGCCCTGCCGCGACGGCTTCTGATACAGCGGCCCGAGCAGGGTGTTGTCGCAGACCGACAGCGGGCGGTAGCCGTGCCGCGCCTCGAACGCATCGATTTCGCTGCGCAGCCCGTCGAGGTCGAACAGCGCGTTGGTCGGGTTGGCGGGCGTCTCGATGTAGCACATCCGCACGTTGCCCTTTTGCGCGGCCGCTTCGAGCGCGGCGCGGATCGCGCTGGTGGACAGCCCGTCGGCGATCACTTCGGAGCGGATGCCCCACTCGGGCAGGAACTTCGAGATCAGCGTTTCGGTGCCGCCGTACAGCGGCACGGACTGGACGACGCAGTCGCCCGGCCGCAGGAACGTCAGCAGGATCGCGGCGATTGCCGACATGCCGCTCGACGTCACGACGGCGGCTTCGGAATCGTCGAGCAGCGCGAGGCGATCCTCGACGATCTCCAGGTTCGGGTGATTGAAACGGCTGTAGACGAGGCCCGCGCCTTCGCCTTCCGGCGAAGGCTTGCGCCCGGCCACGACGTCGAAGAATTCGGCGCCGTCCTCGGCCGTGCGGAACGCGAACGTCGACGTGAGGAACACGGGCGGCTTCACCGATCCTTCCGACAGGAACGGATCGTAGCCGTACGACATCATCTGGGTTTCGGGATGGAGTTCCCGGTCTGCAATCTTGCGCTTGTGGTAGTTGCGATAGGCCATGCGGTGCTCCGTGCAGGGGTGGTGAGGAACGGCCGTTGCAGCGGCGGCATGACGCGTGCGGCGCCGGGTAGGCACCGTTCGTCGCGACCGCGTGACGCGATACTACCCGAAGGCATGGCCTTCGTGACGCGCGACTGTCACTATCGAGAGGGTGTCGCCTGTTCGACGATCATGTCGTACAACGCACGGGCGGCCGGCGACAGTTGCGCGCTCCGGCGCGTGACGAGCACGAGCGTGCGCGACACCGCGGGCTCGACGAGTTCGATCGTGCGGATCATCGGGTACGCGTTCTTCTGGATCGCGAGCTTCGGCACCACCGCCGCGCCGAGCCCCTCCGCGACGAGCCCGAGCGCCGTCGAGCTGCGTTGTACTTCGTAGAACGAATGCAGCGACACGCCGCTCGTCTTCAGCGCGCCGTCGAGCAGCCCGCGATTGCCGCTCACTTCGCCTGCGAAGATCAGCGGATGCGGTTTCAGGGCGGCCCAGCGAATGCGCCGCCGCTTCGCGAGCGGATGATCGTCGCGGCACACGAGTACGTACGGGTCGCTCGTCAGCGGGACGTTGACCAGTTCGGGATGCTGGTCGCCGGCGATGCCGATGCCGAACTCGGCCTCGCGATGCAGCACGGCCTGCAGCACCGACGCCGACGCGTGATCGAGGATCTTCACGCGATCGTGCGGGCGGTGCGCGGAGAATGCGCGCAGGATGCGGGGCAGGTATTGCACGCCGACCGTCGGCACGCACGCGATCGTGACGTCGCCGCGCTGGCTCAGGCCGGTTTCGCGAATTTCGGTGAGCGCGTCGGACAGCTCGTTCAGCAGCCGGCGCGCTTGCGGCAGGAAGCGCCGGCCGATTTCGGTGAGGGTGGTGCGGCGCGTGGTGCGCTCGACGAGCGCGACGCCGAGAAAGGTTTCGAGCTTGCGCAGCCGCTGCGTGATGGCCGTCTGCGTGACGTGCAGCGTATCGGCCGCCTGCCGGAAGCTGCCGCCGTCGGCGATCGCGACGAAAGCCTGAACACCGAGCGTATCGATCTTCATCAGAATTTTGAATCAATCACGATATTAAATTCATTTTACTGAACTTCACGACGACCGCAGAATGCTTCGCATCGACGGCCCCCCGCACCGCGCACGCCGGCAGCGGCACGGCCGTCCACGCCGACCACGAGGAGAACGACATGACGACCCCACTCGATCGATACGCGGCCCAGTACGTGCAATTCGAGGACGAACGCACGCGGCCGATCCGCGATCTGCTCGCCGCTGTGCCGAACACGCCGATCCATACCGCGATCGACATCGGCTGCGGGCCCGGCAATTCGACGGAGGCGCTGATCGCGCGTGCGCCGGACGCAACGGTCCACGGAATCGATGCGTCGGCGGACATGATCGACGCCGCGCGCAAGCGCCTGCCGGACCTGCGTTTCGACGTCGTGGATATTTCCACGTGGGACGATCCCGGCGGCTACGACCTGATTCTCGCGAATGCGGTGCTGCAATGGGTGCCCGCGCACGACACGCTGTTTCCGGCGCTCGTCGGCCGCCTCGCGCCGGGCGGCCATCTGGCGGTGCAGATGCCCGACAACCTCGACGAACCCGCGCATCGGTTGATGCGCGAGGTCGCCGCGGCCGGGCCGTGGGCGGACAAGCTGAAAGGCGCGGCGCGCACCGAGCGGTTCGATGCGCGTCATTACCACGCGCTGCTGTCGCCGCTGTGCTCGCGCGTGGACGTGTGGCGCACGACCTACTACCACCCGCTGCGCGGCGGTGCCGATGCGGTCGTCGAATGGTTCAAGGGCAGCGCGCTGCGGCCGTTCCTCGCGGCGCTCGACGACGGCGAGCGCGCGGCGTTTCTCGCGCGGTATCGCGACGCGATCGCCGGCCCGGGCGGCTATCCGGCGTTTGCCGACGGCACCGTGCTGCTGCCGTTCCCGCGTCTGTTCATCGTGGCGACGCGGGCATGATCAGGATGTGATGCGCGTGAGATGCGGCGATGACGCGCGTTCGGCGGTGCGTCAGCGCGCCGGCCGCATCGATTCCGGGTCGACCGTGCGGATCCGTGCGGTCTGCCCGTCGCGCAGGTCCTTGTACCAGAACAGCGCGACTTCACCGTCGTTCTCGTCGTCCGCGTACAGCAGGCGATCGTGGCCGCCCAGCACGAAGCCCGAGCGGGCATAGGTGCTGCACGCGGCGATGTTGTTCGACTGCGTTTCCAGCCGCATGAAGCCGAACCCGTGGCTGCGCGCCCAGGATTCGGCGGCCGCGAGCAGCAACTGTCCGATGCCTTGCCGTCGGCTGAGGCGGTCGACGGCCAGCTCCGCGATCTCGGCCATCCCGTTCCAGCTCTGGCTGATCGCCACGAACCCGGCGAGCCGGCCGCCGGCCGTCGCGCGAAAGAGCGCCGTCTTGCCGGTCGCCTCGTCCGCCCAGCCGGCCGGATCGAAGCCGTAGTGCTTGCGGCGCGCCGGCAGCGCGCGCAGATCGAGCAAGTCCTGATACGGCGCGTTCAATTCCCACGCGATGTCGAACGAGAAGTCGCATCGATCCAGTTCGTCGGCGGGAAGCGCGCTCGTCTGTTCGATGCTGATGTGTTCGGCTCGGTCCATGTGTCGGTGTCCTGTCTTCTGCGGGATGGCGTGGTGTCGTCGGTGATGCGATCGCCGGCATCGTGAGGTGCGCCGCATCGAGTGTGTGCGTGCCGCGGATTTTTGCGCCCGCACAGTTCGCCGTGCGCGAGACCGGCACAGACTGGCTCCTCCCTTGACGGCGAAACGCGGGCAAACCGTGAACCGGATGGCGACGCAAACGTGTGCGGGGTGCATGCGCCGGCGAGGGCGCTCTTTCAACCGCCTGATTATGCTGGATTTCGGCATGAGGCCGTCGCCGGCATCGACGCGATGCGGGCCGTCGTGCGTCGCGACTTCGATCCGGGTGACCGTCGGTCGCCTGTGGAGGAAAGACGACAGGAACCCGAATAATTGTTTACCGTTTCGTGACAACTCGATATATTCCGAAAAATATATCGAAGGTCGTGGCGTCGTCAGGCGCCACGTCGTCCACCCGCTCCACGAAAGCCGGAAGAGATTCTGACCTGCATCGCCGGAGCAACGCGTCGTCGCGGCATGCGCACTCGGTGCGCACGCTCGCCGGCGCTGCAACACAGGCGGCCGCCCCGCGGCATGCCACTTCAGCAAGCCCATACCGGTACCGAAACGAAGCATCGTGCATGTGCATGAGGCGTCTGTGCGCGCGGCGATCCGGTGGCTCGCGTTCGTCAATCAGTCGGTGATTCGTCAACACGCCGCGTGTCACGCTGCGACGCAGACGCGCGTCGACAACAACAGGAAGTGAACATGAAAAAGACCATCGCGGCCGCAGCCGCACTCGGGATGTTCGGCACCGCCGCGCACGCGCAAAGCAGCGTCACGCTCTACGGGCTGATCGATGCGGGTATCACGTATTCGAACAAGGTCGCGACGTCGGGCGGCCACGGCAAGCTCGTCAAGTACGGTGACGGCGTCGCGTCGGGCAGCCGCTGGGGCATTCGCGGGACCGAGGATCTCGGCGGCGGGCTGAAGGCGCTGTTCGTGCTGGAAAACGGCTTCAGCAGCGGTGACGGCGCGATCGGCCAGGGCGGTGCGCTGTTCGGCCGGCAGGCGTTCGTCGGGCTGTCGAAGAACGGGATCGGCTCGCTGACGTTCGGCCGCCAGTATTCGTTCTCGACCGACTACATCGGCGCGAACTACGCGATGGGCAGCCAGACGCCGGCCGGCAACTACGCGTATCACATCAACGATCTCGACCAGCTGACGTCGAGCCGCATCAACAACGCCGTGAAGTTCCAGAGCGCGAACTTTGCGGGCCTCACGTTCGGCGCGATGTACGGCTTCTCGAACTCGACGCAGTTCGCGGGCACGCCGACCACGACCGGCACGAACGGTTCGCAGGGTTCGTCGAGCGCGTACAGCTTCGGCGCGAACTATGCGCAGGGGCCGTTCGGCATCGGCGCCGCGTACACGAACATCCGCTTCCCGAACGGCGCGACGCCCGCGTTCGGCGTCGGCATCGCGAACGTCAACACGCAGGGGCTGCGCGATCTCGAGACGGTCGGCGTCGGCGCGCGTTATGCGATCGCGGCGGCCCTCGTGTGGGCGAACTGGACGCATACGAAGTTCGTGCCGCTGTCGGGCGAATCGTCGAAGCTGAACAACTACGAAATCGGCGGCCGCTATGCGTTCACGCCGGCCCTGAGCGGCGGCCTCGGCTATACGTTCTCGAAGCTCGACGGCCGCTTCGACGGCAAGTGGCATCAGGTCAACGCCGCGGTCGACTATGCGCTGTCGAAGCGCACGGACGTGTACGTCAGCGCGGCCTACCAGAAGGCGTCGGGCAGCAATACGATCAATGGCCGCGCGGTGCCGGTGCAGGCGGAGATCGGCTCGTCGAGTTCGTTCATCGGCAACGCGGGCGCGAACACGCAGTTCGTCACGCGGATCGGCCTGCGTCACAAGTTCTGATCGACCTCACCCGCGAGCGGGCGCTCCATCGGAGCGCCCGTTTTTGCTGTCGGGCGCGACGAAGCGCGACCCTGCACCGGTTGATTTGCCAGGCCGGCAATCTCGGCGATTTCGATGCGGCGCCGGCGGCCGGGCTGTGGATCCTCGAAATCCAGATCGCGCGCCTGACGCGGCCGTTCGGCGCGTTCTAAGAGGGTCTGCTCGTGTAGCGCCCGTCGCGCGGGCAGGGCGAATGCGTGCCGGCCCCATGGAGGCGGCCGGCACGACACGGTCAGGCTACCGTCAGATGTTGATCGTGACGGGCCCCGCGAGCGGCGTGTAGCCGTCGTCGAACAGATACCACGCGTCGTACTGCCCCGACGCCAGCGTGCTGTTGGCCGTGGACGAGAACAGCAGCGAGCCGGTGCTCTTCGGCAGGTACGCCCACGACTTGTAGCTGCCCTTGGTCGGCTGCGCGCCATGCGCGAAGATGCCCACCCAGTTCTTCGGGCTGTGGCTCCACGGCGGCGCGACGTAGTCGAACCGCAGCGTGCCGAACGTCGAACCCTGCGACGCGAGCGACGCGACGAACTTCTTGCCGGTATTGCCGATCGCCGAATCCGTGAGCAGGGTGCCGGATTGCGCCTGCACGCAGCCGGCTACCCGGCGCAGGAAGTTCGGATCGCTCGCGTCGCGGATGCTGGCGTCGTACCAGCCGCCGTCGCCGTACCACGTGACGGCTTGTGTCGCGCCGGCGGCGACGGTGACCGACTGCCGCGTGTTCATGCCGTACGCGTTGTCGGTGAGCTGGAACGTCGTCGCGGCCGAGCCGGCGGAGTTGTCGAGCGTGATCTGCACGTTGCCGTTGGCCACGTCGTAGCACAGGCTGACTTCGGCGGTCGATCCCGTGTTGCCGGACGAACCGATGCTGCCGCGGAACGTCTGCAGGAAGCCGTTCGGGCCGTAGACGGAATAGTCGTAGCTGCCGCCGGCATTCAGCGCGAGCGAATCCGACAGGTTCGCGCACCGGCCCGCGCCGGCCGCGATCGTGTAATGCCGGGGGATCGTGCTCGTGCCGTCGACCCACGCCTGCAGGTGGACGCCGGCGGTGCCGGTGTTGGTCATCGTCAGCGACAGCGTGTTGCCGGCGCGGTTGACCTTGCCTTGCACGAAAAACTCGTAGGGCAGGCGGCAGGCGGTGCTGCGGCCGGCCGTCTGCGCCGGCACCGCGGTGGTGGTCGGGTAGGGGATCGGGACGGCCGGGCCGTTCGGGTTCATGTTGCTTGCCGGCGGCTGGATCGCGGGAACCGTCCGGTCGGCGTTCGAGAAATCGAAGGCCGACGTCAGGTCGCCGCAGACCGTGCGTCGCCACGGCGTGATGTTGGTTTCCTGTAGCCCGAAGCGCGCTTCCAGAAAGCGGATCACCGATGTGTGATCGAAGACCTGCGAATTGACCTTGCCGCCCTTCGACCACGGCGAGATCACGAACATCGGCACGCGCGGGCCGAGCCCGATCGGCACGTCGCCGCTCGCCGAGCCGTCCGATGCGGCGCCGCTGCCGGAGACGAATTCGGCGGCCGTCGAGACCGTGGACCGGCCGGTGCCGGCAGCGGAACTGGCCGGGACGGCCGGCGGCATGTGATCGAACAGCCCGTCGTTCTCGTCGTACATGACGAGCAGCACCGTGCTGGCCCACACCGCCGGATTCGACGTCAGCGCATCGAGGACGCTGCTGACGTACCATTCGCCGCCGCTCGCGGCCCACGACGGGTGCTCGCAGTATGCGTAGGGCGCGGCGATCCACGATACCTGCGGCAGCGTGCCGTTGGCGACGTCGGCCCGCAGCTGGCTGAAGAGGTTCGTGTCGTATTCCTTGCCGCCGCCCGACGGGTCGATCTGCGTGCCGTTGAGCGCCGGCGCGAGCGGATCGCCTGCACCGAGGTTCTGGTATTGCCTGAAGTTCAGGATGACGTTGTCGCCGTAATTGCCGTTCCACCAGAGATCGCTTTTGGAGCCGTTGTATTCGCCGTAGCCATGTGCGGCATCCAGGCCGTTGCCCTTGTCCTGGTAGAACTTCCACGTGACGCCGGCCGTGTTCAGGCGCTCCGGCATCGTGGTCCAGCCGGTGCCCGTCATTGTGTTCGTCGTGTACGGCGAGTAGCCGGCGACGTTGCCGCAGCACCCGGTCCACAGATACAGGCGGTTCGGGTCGGTCGGGCCGAGCATCGAGCAGTGGTACGCGTCGCACACCGTGAACGCGCTCGCCAGCGCGTAGTAGAACGGGATGTCCTTCTGCGTGAAGTAGTACATCGTGCCGCTGGTCTTCGCGTCGGCCCAGTTGTCGTAGCGGCCGTTGTTCCAGGCACTGTGCGTGCCGTTCCAGCTGTGATCCAGGTCGCCGTAGTAGGTGTCGCCGTTCGCCGTGCCGGAGGGCGGGGACGGGTTGAACGGAAACACGTAGGACGTCAGCCAGGGCTGGCGCCACACCGGGTACCCGCTCGAAATCACGACCGGCCGAGGATCGCCGAAGCCGCGCGCACCGCCCAGCGTGCCGAGGTAGTGGTCGAACGAACGGTTTTCCTGCATCAGGATCACGACGTGCTTCACGTCCTGGATCGTGCCGGTGACGGTGGCTGCCGGAATGGCCTGGGCGCGCGCGATGCTTTCGGGCAGCATGCCCGTGATCGCGGTCGCGCCGGCGAGCTTCAACGCATCGGCGAGGAACTGACGTCGTGTCGTGGGTTTGTTTTGCATGATCGCTCTCTGTCGTGGATGGCTGGCTCCGGGGCCAGCGTCGGTCAGTGGCACGCGCTCGCGCAGTGCAGGACGGGCGTGGATGCCGAACCCGGTGCGGCCGCGCGCGCGGCCGCCACGTTGGCCGCGGTGCCCGAGTCGCCATCGCCGCAAGCGGCCAGCGTGCACAGCAGCGCGATCATGAAAACGCCGCGCCAGTGCGGAAAGCGGCTTTCCGATCGGCGCGACCTGACGACATGCTTTCGACTCGACTCGAATCGGATTCCTGAATGATCGAGGCCGTTGCTGCGTGTTCCGTATTTCATTACCCCTCCCGACATGAAAATGGACAGCAGAGAATATCGCCCGAATCAGAACAACTTCATGACAGGCCACCCGCGCGTGCCTGCCACCTGCAAAAGCCTCGAATCGGGATTGGTGGCGACCGGATGCGTGACGTAATCCAGCAGCGGCACGTCGTTGATCGAGTCGCTGTAGAAGTAGGTGCGCTCGAAATCCGACGGCGCGTAGCCGAGCGATTCCAGCCACGCGGTCGTGCGCACGATCTTTCCTTCGCGGAAGCTCGGCACGCCGGTGCTGCGCCCGGTAAACGCGCCGTCCGGCGTGCCGTCGTCGGTATCGAGTTCGATGCCGAGCAGGTGCTCGATGCCGAATTCGGCCGCGATCGGCCGCGTGACGAAGACGTTGGTCGCCGTCACGATGCAGCAGAGATCGCCGTTTTCGCGATGCCGCCCGACCAGCTCGCGCGCCTGCGGCGTGATCGCCGGACGGATCACTTCGTCCATGAACCGCGCGTGCCAGCGCTCGAGCACCTTGCGCGGATAGCGGGTGAGCGGCGCGAGCGTCACGGCGAGATACGCGTTCATGTCGAGCGTGCCGGCCGCGTAATGACCGTAGTGCTCGTCGATCAGCGCGGCGTGCGCGTCGTCCTCGCGCCAGCCGACCCGCGAGATGAAGCGGGCCCAGGCCTGGTCGCTGTCGAGCGGCAGCAGCGTGTGGTCGAGGTCGAACAGCGCGAGATTCTTGTACATGCCGGGTTCCTTGTCTTGCGGGCTTACGCGCCGATCAGCTTCTCGATCGCATCCTTCGCATTCTTTCCGTCGATGGTCGTCACGCCGTCGAGCCACTTCGACAGCACGTCCGGATGCTTCTTCGCCCATTCCCTGGCCACCGCGACCGGGTCCGCGTGATTCATGATCGGCACCATCAGCTGGTTCTCTTCGTCGGTCGTGAACTTCAGGTTGGTCAGCAGCCGGCCGACGTTCGGGCAGCGATCGAGATAGCCGGGCGTGACGAGCGTGTAGACCTTCGCCGACCCGTAGTTCGGGCCGAATACGGTGTCGCCGCCGTCGAGATAGGTGATCCGGTAGTCGATGTTCATCGGATGCGGCTCCCAGGCCAGGAACACGATCATCCGGTGCTCCTGCACGGCGCGCGTCACCTGCACGAGCATGCCGGCCTCGCTCGATTCGACCAGCTTGAAGCCGCCGAGCCCGAACTCGTTCTTGTCGATCATTCGCTGGATCAGCGCGTTGCCGTTGTTGCCGGCGCCGATCCCGTAGATCTTGCCGTCGAGCTGGTCGCGGAACCTGGCGATGTCGGCGAAGCGCTTGAGCCCCTTGTCGGATGCGTATTGCGGCACGGCCAGCGTATAGCGCGCGCCGACCAGGTTGGGCTCCGGCAACTGGTGGACGGCGCCGGCGTCCACGAACGGCTTCACCGTCGGCGTCATGCTCGGATCCCAGTAGCCGAGGAACGCGTCGATCTGCGCCTTCTTCACGCCGGCCAGCACGATCGGCGGCGACGCGATCGTCTTGGTCGCCTCGTAACCGAGCCCGTCGAGCAGCATCATCGCGACGCCGGTGGTGGCCGCGATGTCGCTCCAGCCGACGTCGCCGAGCGTCACCTTTTTACAGACGTCGCCTCCCGATGCGTGAGCGGGGGCCGTCGCCAGCGCCGCCAGCAGGGTTGCGGCCAGCATCCATGCCTTCTTCATCATGTTGGTCTCCTAAGCAAGTGTTCCGGATCGTGTTGCCTGAATGGTCTGACGATTGATCGTGCCGATCGGATGAAACAAACGAACTTGGGTCTGGCTTTGCAGTTTTTCGTACCGTATATTAGAACGCACAAAATCGCAAGATCGCACAAAAATACAACTCGCCGGGTGTCGGGTGCGGCAACGGGCGGGGCGGGCAGGAAGAACCGGACGGCGGCCCCATGCGGGCCGCGCTTCATCGGATGGACCAGGCAAAGCAAGGAGATCTCGAATGATCAGTCAGCTGGAAATCGTGTCCCGCCTGTTGCTGGCGGCATTGCTCGGCAGCCTCGTCGGCATCGAGCGCGAGCGCCTGTCGTGGGCGGCCGGATTGCGCACCCACATGCTGGTGGCGGTGGGTGCCGCGCTCGTGATGGTCGTATCGGCGTTCGGCTTCGCGGACGTCCAGAACGCGAAGAACGTGTCGCTGGACCCGTCGCGCGTCGCCGCACAGGTGGTGTCGGGCATCGGCTTCCTCGGCGCCGGTTCGATCATGCTGCGCGGCGAGATCATCCGCGGCCTGACGACCGCGGCGAGCCTGTGGGTCGTGGCGGCGGTCGGGCTGGCCGTGGGCGGCGGCATGTATGTGGCCGCGATTGCCGCGACGGCGATCGTGCTCGCGATCCTGGCCGGCCTGAAGCCGATCGAGAAACGCTTGTTCGCGACGCGGCAGCGCTGGGGCGTGCGCATCCTCGCGAGCCGCGGCGCCGTGAAACTGACGTCGCTGCAGGCGATGCCCGGCATCGACCAGGCGCGCATCGTCCGGTTCATCATCGAGCAGGACGATGCCGCGCCGGACGACGACCGCATCCACGTGGTGTTTTCAAAGATGACGAGCAGCGAGTGCCAGGCGGTGCGTCAATCCCTGCAGACCCTCGTCGGCATCAAAAAACTGGAGGAGAGCGCTGCGTAGTTCGCCGTTCGAATAACATTGACGTTCACTCCGAGGACATTCCATGTGGCAAGAAGAGCGATACCAGAGGATCCGGCTTCTGTTATCGAAGATGCAGCGGGTTTCCACCGACCGGATCATGGCCGACCTGAACGTGTCGCGGGAAACCGTGCGTCGCGATCTCGTCGATCTCGAAGCGCTCGGTGAACTGAAGCGCGTGCACGGCGGCGCGGTGCAGGTGGGCGACGAAGCGCCGATCGCCGAACGCGCGCAGACCCACGTGAAGGCGAAGCTGGCGATCGCCCGCGCGGCGGCCAGGCTGGTCACGGGCTCGCAGACGCTGTTCATCGACGCGGGCACGACCACGACACTGCTGGCCGAGGAACTGGCGAAGCTGTCGGGCCTCACGATCGTCACGAACTCGATCGACGTCGCGCTGAAGATGCGGTCGAGCGACCCGGGGCAGGCGAGGAACGAGACGATCCTGCTCGGCGGGATGATCGGCACCCGCGCGGCCGCGACCGTCGGCGACGGCACGGTCGCCGAGATCTTCCGCTATCGCGCCGACCTCGCGCTGCTGTCGCCGGTCGGGGTCGATGCCGTCCGCGGCGCGACCAATTACGACCGGATGGAAACCGAAGTGGCGCGCGCGATGGTGAGCAACGCGGCGGACGTCGCGATCCTGGCCGATTTCAGCAAGCTCGGAACGAACAGCCGGATCAGCTTCTGCGAGCCGGCGCGGATCGGCGCACTGGTGACGGACGCGAAGGCGGAATCGGTCGACAGCTTCAAGAGCCTGAAGAAGGTCATCAAGAACATCGTGCTGTCGTAGCGCCGCGCGGCGCGGGGCGCGATCGGCCGGCGTTATGCCGCCCATGCGGCGCGCATTCCGCCGGCCGGTTTTTTCCCGGCGTAATATATCCGCCGATACGACGCAGGCCTGCCCACCGGCAGGCCGTCATGGAGGCGGGCGATGGAGAGGGCAGGGACGGCGGCGCTTTCGGCGCAGCAGGCGCAACAGGCGCAACACGTGCAGCCGGCGGCGGCAGGCTCGGTCGCGCTGACGGGCGCATTCGTGCGGCCGATGACGGTGACGCTCGACGATCTGCGCCGGCACGCGAGCGCGACGGCCGAGCCGTTCGACCTGCGCTGCTTCACGACGAATCGCTTCATCCGCTCGGTCGCACCGTATCGCGGCGCACGGCTGAAGGACCTGCTCGACGCGGCCGGGCTGCGCAACGACACGCCGGGCGACTTCAAGCGCATGGTGTTCATCGCGCATGCGCACGACGGCTACGCGGTCACGTTTTCCTGGCATGAACTGTTCAACACGCCGGTCGGCGAACACGTGATCGTCGCGTTCGAATGCGGCGACGCGCCGCTGTCGATCGACGACGGCGCGCCGCTGCTGTTCTCGGGCGCCGACCTCCTGCCCGCGCCGCGCCACGTGAAGCGGCTGGCCGGCATCGTCGCCCGCGTGCTCGAGGTCTGAACCGGCGCGCAGGCGGCCGGCATGCGTCGCATCGGCCATCGTGTATGCTTGCCCGCATCGTTCAAAGGGCAGCACAACATGAAGACACCGGCACACCCCAAGCCTGAAGTGCGATTCAGGATGCGTATCCAGCAGGCCGACACGATCGCGCTCGGCCCGGGCAAGGTCGCGCTGCTCGAAGCCGTGCACGAACACGGTTCGATTTCGGCGGCGGCGCGCAGCCTGAAGATGTCGTACCGGCGTGCGTGGCTGCTGATGGACGAGCTGAACCGCTCGCTGAAATCGCCGGCGACGGTGTCCGAGCATGGCGGGCAGAGCGGTGGCGGCAGCGTGCTCACGCCGGTCGGCGAGGAGATCATCCGCCTCTATCGCGGGATCGAGGCGCGCGCCTACGCGGCGTGTGCCGACGAAATCGCCGCGCTCACGAAAATGGTACGGCGCTGAAGCGCGGGGCCTGTTGACGCCGACGACGCGCTTGCACCGACCCGCTGAAGGGCAGGAGGAGCGCGTCGAAGCGAATCAGGTCTAGCCGTGCCGCAGGCAGAAGCGCGGCGTGCCGCCGGCGGCGGCATCCGGCGCCATGACGTCGCGCGCCTGTGCATCGAGCCGCCCGATCAGTTCGACGAAGCTGGCGACGCTGGCCGTCCGCAGCGGGTAGTACGCGACGTGGTGGCGTTCGCAGATGCGCTTGAGCAGGTTCATCGAATCGTGGTCGATGCAGTCGACCGGGAACACGACCATGTGCGCGCCCGGTAGCGCGGCGGCCAGCAGGCCCTTGCGATCCTCGATACCGCCGTCATGCAGCGTCACGTCACCGCCCGCCGCTTCGACGATCCGCCTGATCGCACGGTTCGAGCCCGGGCGCCCGCCGACGTAGACCAGACGCGTGACCCGCAGGATCGACAGCGGATCGGCCGCGTGTTCGGCGGGATCGTCCGCCGACGCCTGCACCGCCTGTTCGATCGCGCTCGCTTCGGCGCGCAGCGTATTCACCATCGCCATCAGGTCGTCGAGCCGCGCGCGCATCGCGCGTGCGCTCGCCTGTTCCGCGGCGATCCGCTGTTCGGCAGCCTCGCGGCGGCTCGTGTGCAGCGCGAGTCGCTCATCGCGCGCGGCCAATGCTTCGCGCAGTTCGTGGACTTCGTCGCGCAATGCGCTTTCAGCCGCCGGCGGCTGTGCATTCCGGCGCGCAACGAGGGCATCCCGTTCCTGCAGCGCCGCGTCGCGCTGCGCGCTCATTTCGTGCAGGCGCGCCTGCTGCCGGTCGATCTTCGCGTGCAGCGCCGCATTCTCCTCCTCCAGCGCGACCAGCCGCCGGATATCGGCGCGATTGGCCGCGCCGACCAGGTGCGACAGCATGTGCAGGTCGCCGAACGCGGCCTGGCGCACGGCCATCGTCGTGCGCGGATGCGTCATCAGCGCCCAGTAGGCGGGCGGGATGTCGCCGCTCTTCAGCGCTTCCTTCCAGCGTGCAAGGAGGTCATCCGCATCCTGTGCGCTGTCGAATGCGCGGATCGCGCCGGCGTAACGCTCGTCAAGCGCCTTGTGCAATGCCTTGGCGCCGGCCGTGCCGTCGATCGCGAGCTCGACGGCGGCGTGATGGATGTCGAGGTCGGTCGCATGCTGGCGGTCGAGGTCGGTGTATTTCGGCACGAGCCTGCGCAGCTCGTGCGTGGTCAGGCAGGTGCCGATGATCGAGCAGTGCAGGTTCGCATCGAGCTCGGACAGGCGCGTGCGGCGCTTCAGCTCGGTCAGTTGCGCGCGCGACGGCGCGCAGCATGCGTCGACCCGCGTGCCGGTTGCCGCGGGCAGATTACCGCTGGGCGACGAGAGATCGGCCGTGCGGGCAAGGCGAAAGGGCGGAACGTGCATGTTGACCTCTGTCCGGCACGGTCGGGCCGGTGACGGATGCGCGAAAGATTCGCGAAATATACCACGGGATATAACGAGCGAAATTCGGGGGAAATCACCGGGTAATGCGGCGTGGTGCGGCGTGGCGCGGCGTGGTGCGGTCAGCAGAGCGCGGTTGGGCGGTCGGTGAGCGGCAGGGCGGTGGAGGGCGATGCCGGGGTTGATGGTGAAACGGGACGCGATGCCGGCGCGTGCCGCTCCATCACGTACTCGACGCACAGCCCGACGAACAGCACGTCGACGCGCTCCAGCGCGGCGACCGCGTCGCGCATCGCGGCCGTGTCGTTGCTGAACGAATCGGAGAACACGTCGTCGCGTGTGCGTTCGAGGTGGCGCGCCTGGCCGATCGCCCGTTCGAGTTCGGGCAGGCGCGTGAAGCGGGCGGTGCGTGCGTCGTCTTCGAGCGTGGACAGCAGTTCGCGAAAGCCCATCGCGGACAGCGCATCGTCCTGCGCGTTTTCAGCGTGCGCAGCCGAGAACATCCGGATGAAGCGCACGACGCTGCCGCGCAGGCGTCGAAACGCATCGACGACATCCGTGACCTGCTGCGCACGTGCGTCGCTCGACAGCGGCCTGAGCGCACTGATCTTGTGCGCGAGCGGCTGTTCCCGTGCGGTGCGCTGCGGGGCGCGATCCGTCGGCGTGCGGGGCATGGCGAATCTCCGGAAGTGCTGGTTTCGATATATTCTACGGAACATATCGAGCGTGCGAAAAAAACGGCACCGTGCACGAGACATGGTGCCGTCAGCGGCCCTGGTAACGGCCCGAGCAACGGCCCTGGTAACGGCCCGAGCAACGGCCCGAGCAACGGCCCGAGCAACAGCCGCAACAACAGCCGCAACAACAGCCGCAACAACA
>NZ_LDVA01000371.1:0-11320 GCF_050768715.1 Burkholderia sp. ZZQ-2
CGATTGAATCGGTTCTTCACGAAACCCGCCAGTTTGCGCCGCCCGCGGCGCTCGAGCAGGCGGCGACCATTTCCGGCATGCCGGCCTATCGGGCGCTCGTCGCCGAGGCCGAGCGCGATTACGAAGGCTTCTGGGCGCGCCTCGCGCGCGAGGGCCTTGCGTGGCACAAGCCGTTCACCAAAGTGCTCGACGAGTCCAACGCGCCGTTCTACAAGTGGTTCGACGACGGCGAGCTCAACGCGTCGTACAACTGCCTCGACCGTCACGTCGAAGCCGGCAACGGCGAGCGCGTCGCGGTGATCTTCGAAGCCGACGACGGCACCGTCACGCGCGTCACCTATGCGGATCTCCTCGCCCGCGTGTCGCGTTTCGCGAATGCGCTGAAGAAGCGCGGCATCGGCAAGGGCGACCGCGTCGTCATCTATATCCCGATGTCGATCGAAGGCATCGTCGCGATGCAGGCCTGCGCGCGCATCGGCGCGACCCACTCGGTCGTGTTCGGCGGCTTCTCCGCGAAGTCGCTGAACGAGCGGCTCGTCGACGTCGGCGCGACGGCGCTGATCACGGCCGACGAGCAGGCACGCGGCGGCAAGACGCTGCCGCTCAAGAGCATCGCCGACGAGGCGCTCGCGCTGGGCGGCTGCGAAGCGGTGAAGAGCGTGATCGTCTATCGCCGCACCGGCGGCAAGATCGACTGGCATGCCGACCGCGACCTGTGGATGCACGAACTGACGGCCGCCGAATCCGACACCTGCGAGCCGGAATGGGTGAGCGCCGAGCATCCGCTGTTCATCCTGTATACGTCGGGCTCGACCGGCAAGCCGAAGGGCGTGCAGCACAGCACCGGCGGCTACCTGCTGTGGGCCGCGCAGACGATGAAGTGGACCTTCGACTGGAAGCCCACCGACGTGTTCTGGTGCACGGCCGACATCGGCTGGGTCACCGGCCACACGTACATCACGTACGGCCCGCTCGCCTGCGGCGGCACGCAGGTCGTGTTCGAGGGCGTGCCGACCTGGCCGGACGCCGGCCGCTTCTGGAAGATGATCGGCGACCACAAGGTCAGCGTGTTCTACACCGCGCCGACCGCGATCCGTTCGCTGATCAAGGCCGCCGAGGCCGACGACAAGGTGCATCCGAAGAGCTACGACCTGTCGAGCCTGCGCATCATCGGCACGGTCGGCGAGCCGATCAATCCGGAAGCGTGGATGTGGTATCACAAGCACGTCGGCCAGGAGCGTTGCCCGATCGTCGATACGTGGTGGCAGACCGAGACGGGCGGCCACATGATCACGCCGCTGCCGGGCGCGACGCCGACCGTGCCCGGTTCGTGCACGCTGCCGCTGCCGGGCATCATGGCCGCGGTGGTCGACGAAACCGGCCAGGACGTGCCGAACGGGCAAGGCGGCATTCTCGTCGTCAAGCGCCCGTGGCCGGCGATGATCCGCACGATCTGGGGCGATCCGGAGCGCTTCAAGAAGAGCTACTACCCGGAAGAACTCGGCGGCACGCTCTATCTCGCCGGCGACGGCACCGTGCGCGACAAGGACACCGGCTACTTCACGATCATGGGCCGGATCGACGACGTGCTGAACGTGTCGGGCCACCGGCTCGGCACGATGGAGATCGAATCGGCGCTGGTCTCGCACGAGCTGGTGGCCGAGGCGGCCGTGGTCGGCCGTCCTGACGACACGACGGGCGAGGCGGTGGTCGCGTTCGTGGTGCTCAAGCGTGCGCGTCCGGAAGGCGAGGAGGCCGCGGCGCTCGCGAAGACGCTGCGCGACTGGGTCGGCAAGCAGATCGGGCCGATCGCGAAGCCGAAGGACATCCGCTTCGGCGACAACCTGCCGAAGACGCGCTCGGGCAAGATCATGCGGCGCCTGCTGCGTTCGCTCGCCAAGGGCGAAGCGATCACGCAGGACACGTCCACGCTCGAGAACCCGGCCATCCTCGAGCAGCTCGCCGAAGTGCGCTGACCGTACCGGTTGCGCGTCACGCGCACGAGCCCCTGCGCGGCAATCCCGATTGCCCGCGCAGGGGCTTTTTGTTACATAACGGCATGACCGTTCCGACCCGATCCGCGCCTGCCGCGCCACCGCCCGTTCCCGAGCCGCTCGCGCGTGCCCACGCACGCTACTGGCGCTTCAATGTCGCGCTGATCGCGGTGCTGATGGCGATCGGTTTCGCCGTGTCGTTCATCGTGCCGTTCTTCGGGCCCGCGCTCGCGAGCGTGCGCTTCGCCGGGTTCAGCCTGCCGTTCTACGTCGGTGCGCAGGGCGCGATTCTCGTGTATCTCGTGCTGATCGTCGCGTACATCGGGCTGATGCAGCGCGCCGACCGCACGCTGCGCCGCGCGTACGACGATCATGCGGCGCGTACCGGCCATCCGAACGGCGGGCGCTGATTCATGCTGACGCATCGACTGATCCGCGCGTATGCGCTCTACACGCTGGGGTTTCTCGGATTCGTGCTGCTGATGTGGCGGATCGAGCGCGCCACCGGCTCCGGCGTCTGGATCGGCTACGTATTCCTGTTCGTGCCGATCGCGGTGTACGCGGTGATCGGGTTGCTGTCGCGCACGTCCGATCTCGTCGAATACTACGTGGCCGGGCGGCGCGTGCCGTCCGCGTTCAACGGGATGGCGACGGCGGCCGACTGGCTGTCGGCCGCGTCGTTCATCGGCCTGGCCGGCTCGCTTTATACGACCGGCTACGATGCGCTCGCGTACGTGATGGGCTGGACGGGCGGGTTCTGCCTCGTCGCGTTCCTGCTTGCGCCGTATGTGCGCAAGCTCGCGCGCTACACGATTCCCGATTTTCTCGGTACGCGCTTTTCGAGCACGGCCGTGCGTGCGCTCGCGGCCGGCGCGGCGATCCTGTGTTCGTTCGTGTACCTGGTCGCGCAGATCCAGGGGATCGGCCTGATCGCGACGCGCTTCATCGGCGTCGATTTCGCGATCGGGATCTTCTGCGGGCTCGCGGGCATTCTCGTGTGCTCGTTTCTCGGCGGGATGCGCGCGGTCACCTGGACGCAGGTTGCGCAGTACATCATCCTGATCAGCGCGATCCTGATTCCGGTGTCGCTGATCGCGATGAAGAACGGGCTCGGCCCGGTGCCGCAGTTCAGCTACGGCAAGCTGATGGAGCGCGTCGCAGCGCGCGAGGCGCAGGTGCGCGATGCGTCCGACGAACAGCAGGTGCGCGACGCGTATCGACGACAAGCCGCGGACATCCAGACGCGGCTCGACCGGCTGCCTTCGTCGTATGCGGATGCACGCCGGCATCTCGCCGACCAGTTGGCCGACCTGCGGCGCCACAACGGGCCGCTGCGCGAGATCAGCCAGCGCGAGCGCGAGCTGGCTGATTTTCCGCGCGATCCGGCGGCGGCGCGGGTCGCGTGGACGCAGGCGCGTGACGACCTGCTGGCCCGTGCCGAGCCGCCCGTGCCGATGCACGAACCGTTTCCCGCCGCGAGCGATGACGAGCGCAAGCCGCGCGAGCGGAATTTCCTCGCGCTGCTGCTGTGTCTGTCGCTCGGCACCGCGAGCCTGCCGCACATCCTGACGCGTTACAACACGACCACGTCGGTCGCGTCGGCGCGGCGCTCGGTCGGGTGGACCCTGTTCTTCATCGCGCTGTTCTACCTCAGCGTGCCGGTGCTCGCGGTGCTGATCAAGTACGAGATCCTCGCGAACCTCGTCGGGCGGCCGTTCGCCGAATTGCCGGCGTGGGTCACGCAATGGCATCACTTCGAGCCCGACCTGATCAGCGTCGTCGAGGTGATTCGCGATGGCATCGTGCACTGGTCGGAAATCCAGATGCAGCCGGACATGGTCGTACTGGCCGCGCCGGAGATTGCCGGGCTACCGTACGTCGTGTCGGGACTGATCGCGGCCGGTGCGCTTGCCGCGGCGCTGTCGACCGCGGACGGGCTGCTGCTGACGATCGCCAACGCGCTGTCGCACGACGTCTACTACTGCATGGTCGCGCCCGACGCATCGAGCCAGCGGCGCGTGACGATCTCGAAGGTGCTGCTGCTCGGCGTCGCCCTGTTCGCGTCGTATGTCGCGTCGCTCAATACGGGGAAGATCCTGTTTCTCGTCGGCGCTGCGTTCTCGCTGGCGGCCTCGAGCTTCTTTCCGGTGCTGGTGCTCGGCGTGTTCTGGAAGCGCACGACGACGCGCGGTGCGATCGCCGGGATGGTGACTGGGCTCGCGGTGTGCGTGTACTACATCGTGTCGACCTATCCGTACTTCACGCAGCTGACGGGATTCGCGGGGCGCACGTGGTTCGGGATCGAGTCGATCAGTTCGGGCGTGTTCGGGGTGCCGGCGGGGTTCGCGGTGGCGATCGTCGTGAGTCTGTTCGATCGAAAGCCGGATGACTATACGCGGGCGCTGGTGGATTACATCCGGCATCCGTGACGCGGGTGTCGTTCGGCATGCTCGCGTGCCAGGGCAGCCAGTGCCGGCGCCGTGACGGGCGGGTCAGAGCGCGGAAATGCCGAGCTCGGCGCCCTTGGTCGTCTGTACCCGGCTGAAATCGCAGCTTCCGTCCGTCATCCCCTTGGCGTTCGGTATCGCGACGCACACATACGCACGGATGCCATGCGGCAGCGCGACGTGGCGAAACTCGCCGACCTTGATCGTCGCGACCCGGTCAACGGCAAAGCGATCGTTGATCGGTGTCGCGCTCGACGGGATCGACATCGTCACTTCCGACGCGGCGTTCCCGGTTTGCGATTTCAGCGTCTGGCTGCTGCCGATCTCACCGCTGACCGAGAAGCGTATCGCCGCCTGTCCTTCGGACACGCGTTGAACCGTGACCGCAAGCGTCGGCATGGCGATTCCCGCCGCGCATTTGCCGGCAGTGCACTCGCGAACGGAAAGCAGCGTGCGAAACGGGGATGCAGGCTGACCGATGACCGACAGGTCGGTAGACGATCCGCCGTCGCGCAGCGCCTTGTCGGCCGGCGGGGGAGAGGTCACCGCGACGGTGGTGGTGATCGACGGCGGCGAAAATGCCGTTGCGCAAGCTGACAGCATCGTCGAAGCGACAATCGTCATGGCGAACCCTGGATTGAATCGCATGGATCTGACTCGCGGAGCTGAAACCTCGGATATCGTCAGAAGAATACACATCTTTAGCGAGCGGTGTTCGGGGTTCGATGTGCGGTGGGTGCCGGCGAAACCGCCGTGTCGATGACCTGATTCGCAAAGCCCATGGGCATCATCATTCCCGGGCCGGCGAATGCATTTCCGTTCATGGCGGGCGAATGCGCCATGTTCGCTTGCATCATGGTCATGAACTGCGCACGCAGGTTTTCGCGCGGTGGCGGACAGTCGACGCGGGATGAAAAACGAGTCGGCATCCTTGTCGGCGATGCCGAAATGCGATCGTTATCGAGTTCGGAACGATGGATTGAATGGCGCTGTCGTCGCGTCGAGAAAAACGATGAAGCGATGAGTCGCAGTATTGAACTGCATGGCTGACCCGCTTGCCCGATGCCTGAAGGCGGAAGTCGATGCGAAGTGCATGATGGCGGGCATCTCGGCGCAGCGACGATTGTCGGGCGCTTGGGCGTGCAGAAACGAAAAACGGGCCGAGCGGCCCGTTTTTGCTGACATCCTGGCGGAGAGAGGGGGATTCGAACCCCCGATAGGCGATTAACCTATACACGCTTTCCAGGCGTGCGACTTAAACCACTCATCCATCTCTCCGGAAGACCGAGAGTATAGCAAACTCTGGCGGCAGCCCGCCACTCCCTTCCGCAATCGTCAAAAATCCGTCGTCATCGACAGCCACACCGACCGCGGCTCGCCCTGTGTCAGGTACCCGCCGGTCGTCGACGACCAGTACGACTTGTTCGTGACATCGCGCACGGCCGCACGGAACGTCGTCTTCCCGCCGAACAGCGCCGTCGCACAGCACGCACCGAGATCGTAGCGGTCCCTCGCTGGGATCGACGCCACGCAACCGCCGAGCGGATCTCGGGGCGAACATGCGATCATCGGCCGTTCGAATGCGTCGTCATGATTCGCGCGTGCCGGCAGCGGCCCGCGCGGCCGAAGACGGCGACGCCATCCCGTTCGCAAGCTCCCTTCAGAAGGAACGCCACGCCATGTCGCTGTCCGCCTTGCTCGCTTTTGCCCTGATCCTTTCCGTCGGCGTCGCGACGCCCGGCCCGACGGTGTTGCTCGCGATGAGCAACGGCTCACGGTACGGATTGCGTCACGCACTGGTCGGCATGCTCGGCGCCGTTACCGCCGATGTCGTGATGGTCGCGCTGGTCGGGTTCGGTCTCGGGATACTGCTCGACGCATCGGAAACGGCGTTCGTCACGCTGAAGCTGGCCGGTGCCGCGTGGCTCGCCTATGTCGGCGTGCGGATGCTGCTCTCGTCCGGTGGTCGTGCTGCCGCGCAGGCAGTCGATCAGGCGATGCCCGATCGCCGGACCGCGTTCCTGAAGAGTTTTTTCGTCGCAATGAGCAACCCGAAGTATTACCTGTTCATGTCCGCGCTGCTGCCGCAGTTCGTCGACCGGTCGCACGCGATCGCGCCGCAGTACGCGATCCTCGCAGCGACGATCGTCGCGATCGACGTCGTCGGGATGACCGGCTACGCGCTGCTCGGCGTGCACTCGGTGCGCGTGTGGAAAGCGGCCGGCGAGAAGTGGCTGAACCGCGTCAGCGGGTCGCTGCTGCTGATTCTCGCGGGATATGTCGCGTTGTACCGCAAGGCCGCGAACTGACGCGACGATGCTTCCGGCACACGATCTCGGCCAACCGGCCCGGCGATGAAGCCGATCGAACGCTTCGCGCTCGAAACGCACGACGGTCCGTACGAAACGTGGCCCTCGCGTACCGCCGTGCTCGTGAACGGCGAGCGCTCCGGCCTCACGGTTTCCGGTTACGTACTGCTTCGCCAGTTCGAGACGCCGGCCGCTTATCTGCTCGTCACCGACTACGACTGCCTGTTCGAGGAGGCCGTCACGTTCACGCTCGTGTCGAAGGATCCATTGAAGGAAATCGCGCGGCGCACGGTCGGCGCGATGTATGCGTCGTGCCATCTGGACGACCTCGCGTGGGCCGACGACCGGCATTTCAGCGCGACGTTCGTGGACATCGACGGACGATGGGATTTTACGATTCGTGACCGATCGGTGCCGTTCATCCTGCCCAGGCTCGGGATGAATCGCGTGCGGGATCGGTAATGCGCGATCGGTGCCCAAGAGGGGTTTGGCCGCGTGTGTGCGCCGTTTGAAACCCGCTCAAACAGGCGGTTTCATTTCTCTTTCGCATTGATCCGACATGTAAGTTTCGGCGCGTCCGAATCTCGCGTGGCCAGCCCGCATCGCGGCAGGAGTGGCGGCGCTCCTGCATGACGTCCGTCCGCCACCTTACAAAATGAATGGAAATTGAAAGAATTCCTTCCCTTGACGCAAGGCGCTCGGGCCATTTATTGTCCGTCTGCCGCCCGTGAGAGAGCACGGCGGTAATCGCGGATGCGCGCCACGCGCGCACGACAACACGCAGCAGAAAGCAGAAAAGGAAACGTGGTAGCCACATGAAGCCGCTATTCGATGACAAGAACTCCGATGCGGTCAGCGATCGTCCTTCCACCCCGTCTTCGTCACCCGTCGCCGTGCCTGCCGCCGCCGTCACCGTGCCGGCCGCGCGCCCGGCGGAGAATGTCCGCCTGATCACCGTCGACGAGATCGACCAGCTCGGCGCGACGCAGGGCACGCGGATCGCCGCCTTTTCCCAGCAGATTCTCGCGAGCGTCCGCGCGTCGGATGCCGACCAGTTCGGTGACAAGCTCAACGAACTGATCGCGACCGCGAAGGGGCTCGATCCGCGCGGCGCCGACAAGGGCGGGCTGCTCACGCAGGTCACGCGGCTGTTTCGCTCGACCAAGGAGAAGCTGCTGTCGCAATACGAATCGGTGAGCAAGCGGATGGACACGCTCGTCGTCGAGCTCGAGAGCCATGCGCGGCGCCAGAAGGCCGGCATCGACGAGCTCGAGCGGATGTACAACGACAACTACGCGCTGCACCAGGAACTCGCGCAGTCGAAGGCGCACGGCGAAACGGCGCTCGCGACGCTGCGTGCGCATCTCGCGGCCGGCCAGCAGCCGGCGGACGACGCGTTCGCCGCACAGCGCCTGCTCGACGTGAAGCGCAAGGTCGACGCGCTCGAAAGCAAGCTCGACGACCTCGACCGCGCGATGCTGATGTCGAAGCAGCTCGCGCCGCAGATCCGCATGGAGCAGGACCAGAAACGCACGCTGACGTCGAAGTTCATGACGATCAAGACCGTGCTGATCCCCGCGTGGACCAATGCGTTCGCGCTCTACCTCGAGCAGCTCAGCACGAAGCGCGCGGCGGCGCTCGCGAACGCGACGTACGATGCGGCCGACGAGGCGATCCGCGCGCAGGCCGACCTGAACCGCCAGAACGCGCAGGAAGTCGCGAAGCTCGGCCAGCGCCCGGTGATCTCGACCGACACGTTCGAATACGCGCAGCAGCAGCTGTTCGGCGCATTCGACGACATCACGCAGATCATCGCCGACGGCAAGCGCCAGCGCGAGCAGGACGCGCCGCGCCTGCGCCAGCTCGAACAGGACCTGATCACCCGATTCGCTCCGAAGCACAACTGAGAGAACTGAGAGAACACCGCATGATTACGCTTGAGAAACGCGCGGCGAAGGTCGCGATCGTCCTCGAAAAACGCCAGATCCTGAAGCCGCCCGTCGTGCGCGTCGGCGCGGCGCTCGACATCTCCGGCTCCGCGAAGCCGCTCTACCAGTCGGGCGTGATCCAGGAGACGCACGACCGGATCCTCGGCATTGCACTGAAGTTCGACGACAACGGCGAAGTCGACACGTGGACCTTCACCGAAGGCTACAACCGGCTGCCGACCGCGACGCCGGACAACTACGGCTCGTACATTTCCGACCACGTGCTCGAAGCGCGGATCGACAAATGGGGCGGCACGCAGTACGCGCCGGTGATGAACGACATCGTCGACTTCTTCTTCCGCGCGCCGCAGCCGTCGCCGCAACGCGAAGAGAAGCGCGGCTTCCTGAGCCGGCTGTTCGGCGGCGCGGACGAGACGCCCGCACCGGCGGCTTCCGCGCCGGTGAACGGCCATCTGCCCGCATGGGTGCTGTTCGTCACCGACGGGCAGAACCCGAAGAACGATCGCAAGCGCGTGCGCCAGTTGCTGGCCGAGTCGCAGCACTACCCGCTGTACTGGTCGCTCGTCGGCGTCGGCGACCCGAGCGAATTCGGCTTCCTCGCGGAAATTGCGGAAGAGATGCCGAACGTCGGCTTCCTGCATCTCGAATCGCTCGACATCAGCGACGAACAGATCTACGAACAGTTGATCACGCAGGAATTCTGCGACTGGGTGCGCGCGAAGTAAGCGCGGCCCGCACGTCATTTTTCACGAAACTCGAAACTCCACATCATGTTGAAAGACTTCAAGATCCCGCTGTCGCTCACGGCGCTCGCACTGGTCGCCGCGTATTTCCTCGGCGGCGTGAAAGACATGCTGATCGTCGCGGTCCTGTGCGTGCTCGAAATCTCGTTGTCGCTCGACAACGCGGTCGTCAACGCCTCCGTGCTCAAGAACTGGTCGGAGAAGTGGCGCAACCGCTTCATGGTGTTCGGCCTGCCGGTCGCCGTGTTCGGCATGCGGCTCGTGTTCCCGCTGCTGATCGTCGCGGTGATCGGCCACATCGGCATGTGGGATGCGCTGACGCTCGCGATCGAGTCGCCGGAGAAGTACGCGGCGATCCTGACTTCCGCGCATCACCAGGTGTCGGCGTTCGGCGGTGCGTTCCTGCTGATGGTGTTCTTCAAGTTCATGCTCGACACCGAGAAGGACGAGCACTGGATCGGCTTCCTCGAAGGCCCGATGCGCCATCTCGGCCGCATCACCGCGCTGGAAGTGGCGCTGACGCTCGCGATCGTGATCGTCGCGTCGTTCTACGTGCCGTCGGCGGAACAGGTCGCCTTCCTGCTCGCGGGCGCGTTCGGCGTGATCAGCTTCGTGATCGCGCACGGTATCGGCGACCTGATCGGCGGCGAGGAAACGGGCACGCGCGTGGTGCGCGAAGGCGTCGCGGGTTTCATGTATCTCGAGGTGCTCGATTCGTCGTTCAGCTTCGACGGCGTGATCGGCGCATTCGCGCTGTCGAACAACATCTTCCTGATCGCGCTCGGCCTCGGCGTCGGCGCGGCCTATATCCGGGAGATGACGCTCGTGCTGCTGAAGAAGGGCACGCTCGCGCAGTACCGCTATCTCGAGCACGGCGCGTTCTGGGCGATCGGTGCGCTCGCAACGATCATGTTCCTCGGCGTGAAGTTCGAGGTGCCGGAGGTCATCACGGGCCTGGTCGGTGCGGCGATGATCGCCGCGGCCGTGTGGTCGTCGATCGTCGTGCAGCGCAAGGAAGACCGCACCGCGGTGGCCGGCGAATAAGCACGCGCCGCGCGCGGCACGAAAACCATCAACGAGGGGGCCGCGCAGGGCGGCCCGGCATTGCCGCCGGCGCAACGGCGGTTCCAGCAGAAGAGGTTCAGATGATCAATTTGTCGAAAGGCGGTCGCGTCAACCTGTCGAAGGAAGCGCCCGGCACGCAGAAATTCCGCATCGGTCTCGGTTGGGACGCGAACGCGACGGACACGGGCACGGATTTCGATCTCGACGTGTCGGTGTTCCTGTGCAAGTACGACGCGCAGAGCAATCCGAAGCTGATCTCGGATCAGCATTTCGTGTTCTACAACAGCGAAGTGCGCACGATGGAGCGCAAGGAAACCTTCATCCAGCCGGGCGATGATTTCCCGAAGCGCGGGATGCCCGCGTCGAAGTGCCTGGGTGTCGTGCACAGCGGCGACAACCGCACGGGCAGCGGCGGCGGCGACGACGAAGTGATCTTCATCGACGTGACGAAGCTCGCCGCGGACATCGAGGAAATCTCGGTGGTCGTGACGATCGACCAGGCCGAAGCGCGTCGCCAGAATTTCGGCCAAGTGCGCAACAGCTACATCCAGATCGCCGACGAGGTGTCGGGCGCGGTGATCGCGAAGTACGCACTCGAGGAAGACTTCTCGATGGAGACGTCGGTGCAGGTGGGCAGCTTCTATCGCCGCGACGGCCACTTCATGTTCAAGGCGGTCGGCGCCGGCTACAACCGCGGCCTGGGCGACTTCGTGCGCGCGTACGGCGGCGCGGTCTGACTGGCGGCAGTCCGGCCGGCGGGACACCGCCGCGCCGGGCAGGAAGCAGCGATGACGAATCCGTCCGACGAGCCGA
>NZ_LDVA01000372.1:0-26258 GCF_050768715.1 Burkholderia sp. ZZQ-2
GATCGCTTCGTCGATGTCGCGGAAACGCATGATCGGCGACACGGGCCCGAAGGTTTCGTATTTCACGAGCGGCATGTCGGGCGTCACGCGATCGATCACCGTCGGCGAATACAGCGCGCCGTCGCGCACGTTGCCGACCAGCAGCCGGGCCCCGCGCGCGATCGCGTCGTTCACCTGCCGCTCGCAGAACTTCGCGGCCGCTTCGTCGATCACCGTACCCATGTCCACCGACGGATCGGCCGGATTGCCGTACGACCACGCACGCGTTTTTTCGACGACCAGCCCGGTGAAGCGATCGGCCACCGACTCGTGCACGAGCATCCGCTTGATCGCCGTGCAGCGCTGCCCCGAGTTCCTGTACGAACCCGACACCGCGAGCGTGCTCGCTTCGTCGAGATCGGCGTCTTCCATCACGATGATCGGATCGTTGCCGCCGAGTTCGAGCACCGCGCGCCGGTAGCCCATCCGCGCCGCGATCGACTTGCCGATCGATACGCCGCCCGTGAACGTGATGAGGTCGATCGCCGGGTTCGTGATCAGCTCGTCGGCGATCTCCTGCGGGTCGCCGGTGAGCACCTGCAGCATCTGCGGCGGCAGGCCGACTTCGTACAGGATGTCCGCGAACAGGTAGCACGACAGCGGCACCTTCTCGGACGGCTTCACGACGATCCGGTTGTTGGTCGCGATCGACGGCACGATCTTGTGCGCAACCTGGTTCATCGGGTGGTTGAACGGCGTGATCGCCGAAATCACGCCGAGCAGCGGGTCGCGCTGCGTGTACACGCGGCGCTTCTTGCCGTGCGGGGTCAGGTCGCACGAGAAGATCTGTCCGTCGTCCTTCAGCACTTCGCCGGCGCCGAACGTCAGCACGTCGGCCACGCGGCCCGCCTCGTACGTCGAATCCTTGATGCACAACCCGGCCTCGGCCGTGATCAGCGCCGCGATCTCCGCCGTGCGCGCACGCACGATGTCGGCCGCGCGGCGCAGGATCGCCGCGCGATCGTGGCGCGTGAGCGCCGGCCGGTATGCGCGCGCGGCCGCGAACGCGCGCCGCACGTCGTCGAGCGTCGCCTTCGGCACGGTGCCGACCAGCGCGCCGTCGTACGGGTTGCGCACTTCGATCACCGCGTCCCGATGAATCCGTTCGCCGTCGATTCGCAGTGCTTCGCGACGAATCTCGCGGATGTCCGTCGATGCTGCAATGGCGTTCATGAGTGTGTCCCCTTGCGGATGCGTACGCATCACTGCAGATGGTTGAGCGCGATGTCGATGATGTCGAAGTTGCGCAGCCGCGCGCGGCCCGTGACGTCGCCGGCGACCGGCTTGCTGAAGATCAGCGGCACGATCTGCTCGGAGATCCCGCCGTGCGAACGCAGCGGCACGTCGAGGCCCGACAGGTCGTGCTTGATGCGGCGCGTGCCGAGCACGACGTCCTGCTTCGAGATCACGATCAGGTCGCCCATGCGCGCGGGCGGCAGCTCGAAGCGCGCGCAGCCCTCGGCGCCCGTCAGCACGACCTCGATGCCGTCGACCGCGGCGAGCCGCGCGCGCAGCGCCTCGGCATCGGCCGACGCCGGCACGTAGACGGTCGCGAACGAGCCGAGCGCGCCGTGGTGCACGACGTACGGATCGGTGATCGGCAGGATCACGCGCGCCGCGTCGTGCCCGAGCCACTCGTCGAACAGCTCCTGCAGGTAGATCACGTTCGGCTCGCCGGTTTCATCGTCGTGCTTCGCGTTCATCCCGTGGTCGGCCGTGATCGCGACGATCGCGCCGAGTTCGTCGAGGCGCTGCAGGTATGTGTCCATCATCGCGTAGAACGCGTTTGCGCCTTCCGTGCCGGGCGCGCACTTGTGCTGCACGTAGTCGGTGGTCGACAGGTACATCAGGTCGATCGGGCGCGTCTCGAGCAGGCGCACGCCGGCCGCGAACACGAATTCCGACAGGTCCGCGCTGTACACGCTCGGCACGGGCTTGCCGACCAGCTCGAGCACGTTGTCGATGCCGTTTTCCTCGACGGTCGCCTCGTCTGCCTTTTCCGACGAGAAGCAGATGCCCTTCAGCCCCTTGCCGAGGAGGCGGCGCAGCTTGTCCTTCGCGGTGACGACCGCGACACGCGCGCCCTGCTCGGAGAAGGCCGCGAGCACGGTGGGGGCGACCAGGTACTTCGGATCGTTCATCAGCACCTCGGCGCCGGTGTCGCGATCGTAGAAATAGTTGCCGCTTATCCCGTGCACCGCCGGCGGCACGCCCGTCACGATCGACAGGTTGTTCGGGTTCGTGAAGCTCGGCACCACGCACTCGCCCTTGAGCGCCGTGCCCGGTTTCAGCAGCGTGCGCAGGAACGGCGCGACGCCGGCCTCGGCGGCTTCCTCCAGGTATTCGTATGCGCAGCCGTCGACACAGACGACCACCACCGGCCGGCTCATCCAGTTGTAGCGACGGCCGTTCACTTCCACGGACACAGGCGTTTCAATCACGACGTTCATTCCTTTCAGTTCGAAGGGTAGAGCCGTCGGCGCCCACGTCGCGCCGAAGGGAGGTGCTTTCCATGCTCGACATTAAAATTGATGATCTGTTGATTGTCAACAACATGCAGACGACAGAAAGCAAAACAACGAAGCGGCAAGAGGGCTGGCCTCCAGTCATCCGCCGTGTGCCGCGGCGCCACTGTCAAGGGGTCTGAAGATGAACGAAGTGCCGGTAAACAGGCGTTTGGATGCATGGCCGGCGGGCGCGGCCCGTCTCGCGCTGGCCACGCTGATGTCGCTGTTCCTGCTCCTGCCGCTCGCGCTCGTCGTGCAGAAATGCTTCGTCGATGCCGACGGCCGATTCGTCGGCGCGCACAATTTCGTCGATTACCTCGAGGACGGCGGCGTGCTGCGCTCGATGCTGCATTCGCTGACGGTCAGCGCGCTCGTCATGATGATCGTCGTGCCGATGGCGTTCATGTTCACGTTCGCGTATGCGTATGCGCTGACGCGCTCGTACATGCCGCTGAAGAACACCGCGCGCCCGATCGAGCTCTTGCCGCTGCTCGCGCCGACGCTGTTGTCCGCGACGTTGTTCATCTACCGGTTCGGCAACGCGGGGCTGCTGAAGCCGCTGCTGCACGGCCATTCGATCTACGGGCTGCCGGGCATCGTGCTGAGCAGGGTGTCCGCGTCATTCCCGCACGTGCTGATGATCCTCGTCACCGCGCTGTCGCTGGCCGACGGCCGGCTCTACGAGGCCGCCGACGCGATGGGCACGCGCCGCCTGCGCCACTCGAAACGCCTGATTGGAATCCGACGATATCCCAAAAAATGATGCGCCTTCTGTTATTCGCCGCACTCACCATGACGATCGGTGCGTGCTCGAAATATAAAGACGAGAAGTGGACAGTGCTTCAGAACATGCCTGCGTTTGCCGAGCCAAACGACGATAGAACCCAGCCGATCTTTACGGTCAGGAAAGGTGAATCCTGTGTTCCATTGACGGATCGTGTTGCCAAAATTTACGCATACACACAAGTGCACTGCGAATCCGGCACGGGCTGGGTTCTGGACGATGCCTTTGATAAACGACGCGGCAAATGATCGCCTGCCGGCGATCCTTGCATTCAGCCCGCGCGCCCTCGATTTCGACCGGAGCTACGCCTGTCCGATGCGACAAGCAAGCCAGCCGAAACTCGCCATGCAAGAACGGAAGGCGGTGAGCGCCCGGTCAACGCTCTTTCGTCATCAATGTGCGATGACGCGCACCGCCCCCACTCACGCGCCGGCCTTCTCCCGCGCCGCCTTGCCCGTCGCGGGCAGCCCCTGCTCGTGCGTACGGCGCATCCGCGCAAGGCCATGCGAAACGTGCTCGCGCACCAGCGCGACCGCCTGCTCCTCGTCGCCCCGCGCGAGCGCCTGCACGATCTTGTCGTGCTCGGCGGCGGACACCGCGATCGCGTCTTCCTCGGCCTCGATCGCGGCCTGGCGCAGCAGCCCGAGCTGGCGCACCAGCCGGCGGTAAGTATCGGTGAGGTGCGTATTGCCGACGCCGACGACCATCGCGTCGTGGAACTGCACGTTCAGCTCCGTATAGCGCGTGACGTCGTGGGACTTCGCGGCGTCCTTCATCGACTGGATGATGCCCTTCAGCACCTTCAGCGTGTCGGGCGAGATGCGCTTCGCGAGCGCGCGCGCGACCGACTCGTCGAGCATCGCGCGCACTTCGTAGATCTCCTCGGCCTCGCGCAGCGGCACGACGCGCACCGTCACGCCGCGGTTCTTCTCGTTACGCAGCAGGCCGGCCTGCTCGAGCGCCCGGAACGCTTCGCGCACGGGGCCGCGCGACACGTTCAGCCGGGTCGCGATCTCGACTTCGTTGAGCTTCTCGCCGGGTGCGTATTCGCCGGAGACGATCGCGCGCTCGAGCATGTCCTGGACGATCATCGCGAGCGACTGGCTTTGCAGGAGTTCGATGGCGCTGAGCGCGTTCGGGGCTGTCATGGTCGGGCAGGCAGCAAGGCTGCGGTAGGGAACGAGGGCGCCATATCGGCGAATGATCCTTGTATATCCTCGGCCCGACACATTGTCAACAGTTTTCAGTTTCCAAAAGCCAATCCCACGTACCGGGATGCAATCGGGATGCAATCGGGATGCAATCGGGATGCAGCCGGCAGGCGGTGCTCGCGCGGCGGGCCGACCTCGCCCGCATCGCGCGACGCGTGACGGCCGTCAGGCCGTCGCGTGCTTCACCGGCCCCGGATCGCTGTGGCTCGGCCGGCCCGTCTCGACGTGGCCCGCGAAGCGGCGCACGACCTTGTCGTCGCCGCCGCGCAGCGTCGTCGCAGTAATCGTCAGATCGTACCAACCGTGGCTCGACGACAGCGCGAAGTGATCCTCGACGCGTTCGCCCGGCTCCAGCGTGTAAGTGCGCGCATGCGCATGGCTGTACGCGTTGTCGACCGTCACGCGGCAGGTTGCGCGCCCGCTGTTGCGCAGTTGCAGGTACACGTGACGGTTGCGCACGTCGTAGCCGATCCGCGCTTCGGGGTTCGCGTGCCGCCCGTCGGCCGCGAGCCGCGTGTTGCCCTGGAACTCGCACAGATAGCCGTTCGGGCCGTATGCCGCGAGATGGTAATCGCCGCGCGCAGCCGACGTGTTCCACGTGTCGACGAAGCGATCGTGCGCGGACACTGCATAACGACGCGGCGGCGTTGCCGGATTGCGGCGGTCGTACACGTAGAACGCCGCACCCGCGTCGCCGGTGTTCGCGAAGTCGAGCGACACGCTGTCGTCATGGCCGCTCACGCGGCTGTGCACGAACAGCTCGTACGGCAGCGCCCGCGCCGGCCGCGTGCCGGGTTCCTGCGCCGGCATCGCCTGCTGCGCGGGCACCTGGTACGCCTGGCCGGCCGTCGCGATGTGCTGCGGCACCGTGAAGCTCACCGTGCGCGTGTCGGGGCGCGCGGAGAAGTCGAATGCCGACGTGAGGTCGCCGCAGATCGAGCGGCGCCATGCGCTGATGTTCGGCTCCTTCACGCCGAAGCGCGCTTCGAGGAAACGCAGCACCGACGTATGGTCGAACGTCTCCGAGCAGACCCAGCCGCCCTTCGTCCACGGCGAGATGATGATCAGCGGCACGCGCGGCCCGAGGCCGATCGGCTGGATGCCGCCCGGGTCCGCGCCCGGCACGAGCGGGCTCATTTCGCCCGGGTACTTGTTCAGGTCGAGCAGCTCGTCGCCGAGGTTCGACAGCAGGTTCGACGACACGATGCCCTGGCCGCCCACGCCGCTCGTGACCGGCGGCACCGGCGGCACGACGTGGTCGAACAGCCCGTCGTTCTCGTCGTAGTTGAGGATGAACACCGTCTTCGCCCACACCTCCGGGTTCGACGTCAGCGCCTCGAGCACCATGTTGATGTAGAACGCGCCGTCGGTCGGCGACGCCTGCGGGTGCTCGCTGTACTTGTACGGCGCGACGATCCACGACACCTGCGGCAGCCGGTTCGCCTGCACGTCGGCCTTCAGCTCGGCGAGCGTGTGGTCCGACGCGCCCTTGTCGACCAGCGGGCCGCTCGCACCTTCCTTCACCTGGAACTTCTTGAAGAACATCAGCGAGTTGTCGGTGTAGTTGTCGGTCGGGTCGCCCGGGATGCCCGTGCCGCCCTGATACACCTTCCAGCTGATCTTCGCGTGCTCGAGGCGCTCGGCGTAGGTCGTCCACGTGTAGCCGTTCACGTCGTCGCGCTCGCCGATGCCCGGGCCGTTCGGCGGGGTGCCGTAGATGTTGCGCGGGTCGACCGTGCCGGTCCACAGGTAGATGCGGTTCGGCGCGGTGTCGGCGTGCGCGGAGCAGAAGTACGAATCGCAGATCGTGAACGCGTCGGCCAGTGCGTAGTGGTACGTGAGGTCCTGGCGCTTCAGGTAGCCCATCGTCAGCACGTCCTGCTTCTGGTTCACCCACTGGTCCCACTGGCCGTTGTTCCAGGACAGGTGGCCGCTGCTCCAGCCGTGGTTGGTGCCCGGCTGGAATTCGGTCGTCTGCTTCGGGTCGAGGTAGAACGGCAGCACGTACGGCGCCGACGGATCGAGGCCGCGCGAATGGTAGTTCTTCGTGAACACCGATGCCGGCGGCTGCTGCCACACCGGTGCGCCGCTCGGCAGCAGATGCGGGCGCGGGTCGTTGAAGCCGCGCACGCCGCGCAGCCCGCCGAAGTAATGGTCGAACGAACGGTTTTCCTGCATGAAGATCACGACGTGCTCGACGTCGCGGATCGTGCCCGTGCGGTAGGCGGCCGGCATCGCCAGCGCATTGCGGATCGCGGGCGGGAAGCCCGCGTAGGCGGCCATCGCACCGGCCGACTGCGCGGCGAGGCGCAGGAAATCGCGTCGATTGTTCGAAGACATGAAGGGAACCCTGTTGTCGGTAGGAGTGGGGCGCCGGTCGAGCGGGGCCGGCGGTCGGTGTGTTACGCGCTATTACCCCGCACCGGCATGTCCCGGCCGTGACCGGTTCCAGCAGCTTTCTTGCGCTCACCCCCAGCTTTTTTTCGAAGCGGCGCACGACGCGCCTTTCATGCGGCCGACACACGCATGCGCTACGCTGACGCGCGATGAAGAGGGGAGAAGCCGAGTCGTGTTCGATCAGCTGAAGGCGTTCCACGCGACCGTCCGGCAGGGCAGCATCACGCGCGCCGCACGCCACCTGGGCGTGAGCCAGCCGACGATTGCCGCGCAGATCCGGCAGGTCGAGCAGCTGTACGGCGTCGAGCTGTTCTACCGCAGCGGCCGCAAGCTCGAGGTCACCGAGACGGGTATCGAGCTGCTGCCGCTCGTCGAGAAGATGATCGCGCTCGAGGCGCAGGCCGACATCATGCTGCGCAACGTCGGCGGCCTGTTCGAAGGTCATCTGCGGATCGGTGCGACGGGGCCGTACTACATCATGGACGCGGTCGGCCGCTTCTCGAACGCGCATCCGTCGATCGCGCTCACGTGCCGGATCGGCAACTCCGAGGAAATCCTGCAGGCGCTGCAGGAATTCCGCATCGATCTCGCGGTATCGTCGCAGCGCAACGACGCCGAAGGCCTCGAACGCAAGGTGATCTCGACCGACCCGCTCGTGCTCGTCGTGCATCGCACGCATCCGCTCGCGCGTTTCGACGCGATCGATCCGGCGCAGCTCGCCGACGTGCGGCTGCTGATTCGCGAGGAAGGCTCGGTGACGCGCCGCTGCACGGAGACGATCCTCGCGGCGGCCGGTGTCGCGGCAGTATCGATGGCCGAGATCGGCAGCCGCGAAGCGATCCGCGAGGCGATCCTGCACGGCGTGGGCGGCAGCCTGTTTCCGCTCGGCGAGGCCGAGCGCCATCCCGACCTGCGCGTGATCGCGCTGCGCGGCGTGGACACGACGATCGACGAATACGTGTACTACCTGAAGGCGCGCCGCCAGAGCCCCGCGATCGACGCGTTTCTCGCGTGCATCCTGCCGGCCGACGGCAACACGGCCGCGGCAGCCTCGGCAGCCTCGGCAGCCGGGGCGGATGAAGCAGGACGAACGGCGCGGCCGGCGAACGCGCGCTGAACTGCCGCGCGTTCGCCGGTTCCGCACTTTGCCGGCGCTTTTCCCGCGCCTTCCCTCGTTTTTCCTCGTGCCTTCCTTCTGTCGTTGCGCTCACCTCATTTCGGCAGTGCCGGAATCATCCACGTCAGCACGTGCTGCTGCAGGAACACCAGCACGCCGAGCAGCAGCGTGAGGATCACGCTGTGCCAGAAGGTGCGCGCAAACACGACACCTTCCTGCCCTTTCAGGTCCGTCGTCGACACGCCCGTCGCGATGTTCTGCGGCGAGATCATCTTGCCCATCACGCCGCCCGACGAGTTGGTCGCGGCCATCAGCACCGGATCGAGGCCGAGCTGCCGCGCGGCCACGACCTGCAGGTTGCCGAACAGCGCGTTGCCCGACGTGTCGCTGCCGGACAGGAACACGGCGATCCAGCCGAGCGACGCGGACACCAGCGGGAACAGCGCCCCCGTCGACGCGACGCCGGTGCCGAGCGTATAGCTGATTCCCGAGTAGTTCAGCAGGTACGCGAGCCCGACGATCATCATCACCGTGACGATCGCGATCCACGTCTGCCGCCAGGTCTTGACCACGCACTCGAGGAACGCGCCGGCGCCGGTGCGCGTCAGCGCGGCCGTGATGATCGCCGAGAGCAGGATCGCGGTGCCGGTGCCGAGCGGCTGGAAGTCCCAGATCGCCGCATACGGCTTGTGGTACAGCGACACGAACACCGCGTTGTGCAGGCCCGGCCACTTGATCTTCACGTCGCCGATCGCCGCGACGTTCGCGTGCACCCACACGATCACGACCACCGACACGACGAGCCACGGCAGCCAGCCGCCGAAACCCGCGCGGGCGGCACCGGCCGTTGCGGGCACGCTGCGCGCGAGCGCGTATTGCGGATCGGGTTGCGGCTTCCACACCTGGAGGAAACCGATCGTGACGATCAGCGACGTGAGCGACGACAGCACGTCGGTGAGCTGGTAGCCGAGGAAGTTCGACGTGACGAACTGCGCGATCGCGAAACTGCCGCCCGACACGAGCAGCGCGGGCCACAGCTTCGAGATCGAGCGCAGCCCGCCGTACGCGCCGACCACGTAGAACGGCAACAGCAGCGCGAAGAACGGCAACTGGCGGCCGACCATCTGCGCGAGTGTCGCGGGCGGCAGCGACGTCACCGCGCCGAGCACGGTGATCGGCACGCCGAGCGCGCCGAACGCAACCGGCGCCGTGTTGAACAGCAGCGTATAGGTGAGCGCTTCGAGCGCGGGGAAGCCGAGCGCGATCAGGAGTGCGCTCGTGATCGCGACCGGCGTGCCGAATCCCGATATCCCTTCGAGCAGGCAGCCGAACGAGAACGCGACGACGAGCAGCACGAGGCGCCGATCGTCGGGCAGGTTGTCGAGCATCCACTGCCGGAACTGGTCGAAGCGGCCCGACTTCACCGCGATGTTGTACAGCAGCAGCGCGTTGAAGACGATCCACATCACCGGCACGACCGCGAGCGCCATGCCCGCGCCGACCGCGTTGAACGCGAGCCCGGCCGGCATCCCCCATGCGCCGATCGCGACCGCGAGGCCGGCGACCAGCCCGGCGAGCGACGCCTGCCACGCGGGGCGGCGCAGCACGCCGAGCGCGATCAGCGCGACGGCGATCGGAATCGCGGCGACGAGGAAGGACAGCAGCAGCGAGTTGGCGACCGGCGTCAACGGCTGCGCGAAGACAATGCCGGGCGGCAGGGCGTCGGTGGGATTCATCGCGTCTCCAAAGTCGACCCGGGGCTGGCGCGGCGGCGCCCCCGGATTCGGTGCAAAGCGGTCCTTCCGCAATCGCGACGGCGCTCAGGCGCTTGTGCACGCAACGACGTCGCACGGCCAACCGACCGGTCGCTTAAAAGAGGTTAGGAGGCGCGGGGCGCTTGTACAAGGAGGACAAGCCCGATGCGTGCCGACCCGATACGAACCCGCCGCCGCAGGCTGACAGGCAGCGGGCGGGCCGCTGTCGCGTTCGACAGGATGCCCGTCATGCGAGGCTCACCCGCGCAATGTTGCACATGCGGCAAAGGTGCCTGACGGCGGGCGGGATGTTTCGTCTGGCGTCCGAAGCCTAGACTGGCTGCATCGATTCCGCCCGCGCCGGCCACGGCACGGCACCGGAACCTCACGGAGTGAACACGATGAAGACGATGAAACAAGCCGTATGCGCATGCGTGCTGATCGGCGCGGCCTTCGCCGCGCACGCGCAGACCGCGTCGACGCTGACGCGCGCCGAGGTCCGCCAGGAACTCGTGGAGCTGCAGGCCGCCGGCTACCGGACGAGCCTGGCAAGCAGTCCCGACTTTCCGGAAAAGATGCAGGCGATCATGCACCGTGCCGCGCAGGCACGCGGCGGGGACGCCGGCTACGGCAGCGACGGCAGGGCAAACGTGGAATCGGGCAAGCCGGCGCTGCCGCACGCGACCGATCGCGGCACGTACGCACACCACTGACGGTGGATCGACCCGGATCGGGGGCGCCACGGCGCACACCGACCGGCGACGGAGGATGCATCGCGCACCGCGCCGACCGACGCGGTGCGCGTGCGCCAGACATCACACGCTGAAGCGGTTCAGCGTATATGCGCGATAGGCCGCGACGAATGCGTCGAACGATCCGGCCTCCTTCGCTTCGAGCTCGGCCTGCTCGGCGAGCGACTTCGCGGCGAGCGCCTGCTCGGTGCGCAGCGTCTCCGCCGACGGCGGGTGCGCGCGGAAATGCGCGGCATGCGCTTCGCTCTGTGCCAGCGCGAACCCGAGGAACGATTGCCCGTGCTCGCGCATCGTGCGCAGCACGCGTGCGGACGGCGTGCGCTCCGGATCGGCGAGCTTCTCGCGCTGCGCGGCGATCGCGCGCGCATGTTCGTCGCCGCCGCGGATTTCGTCGAGACGGCGGCCGACGGTTTCGATATCGGCCATCAGCTCGTCCGCCCACGCCTGCAGCGTGACCGGCGCGCCATCGCGCTGCAGCGTGAGCCCGGGCTTGCGCCCTTCCATCGTCACGCTGCCGAAGTTCGCGTTCGCCTCCTGGTACGCGGGGCAGTCGAGCACCGGGCTCTCGTCGAGCGCGCACGCGAGCAGGAAGGCGTCGATGAAGCGCGCGGTTTCCAGTGCGATGCCGGTCGGCTCGAACGGATCGATGTCGAGACAGCGCACCTCGATGTACTGCACGCCGCGCGACGCGAGCGCATGCAGCGGCCGCTCGCCCGAATACGTGACGCGCTTCGGTCGGATCGTCGAATAGAACTCGTTTTCGATCTGCAGCACGTTCGTGTTGATCTGGATCCACTCGCCGTCGCGATGCGTGCCGATGGCCTCGTACGCCGGATACGGCTCGCTCACGGCCTTCGACAGCGCGTCGAGATAACCGGGCAGCGTGTTGTAGTCGACGTGCAGCGCGGCCTGGGCGGTCGTGTTCGAGTAGCCGAGGTCGCTCATCCGCAGGCTCGTCGCATACGGCAGGTACAGCGTATCGGCGTCGAACGTGTCGAGCCTGTGCGGCTTGCCGCGCAGGAACTTCGTGTCGAGCGCGGGCGATGCGCCGAACAGGTACATCAGCAGCCAGCTGCGGCGGCGGAAGTTGCGGATCTGCGCGAGATAGCGCTCCGACTGGTAATCGACGAGCGTAGCCGTCGACCCTTCTTCCGCATGCAGGCGCCGCCACACTTCCTCGTGCAGCGAGTAGTTGTAGTGGATGCCGGCGATGCACTGCATCGTGCGGCCGTAGCGATACGCGAGGCCGCGCCGGTACACCGTCTTCAGGCGGCCGATGTTCGACGTGCCGTAGTCGGCGATCGGGATCTGGTCGTCGGCCGGCAGCAGGCCCGGCATCGAGTCGTTCCACAGCATCTCGTCGCCGAGCGACGCATAGACGTAGCGATGCAGATCGTCGAGGCGTTCGAGCGTGATCGCGGCGTCACGTTCCGCGGGCGTGATCAGCTCGATCAGCGCTTCGGAATAATCGGTCGTCAGTGCCGGATGCGTGAGCGCCGAACCGAGCGCGCGCGGATGCGGCGTGAACGCGATCATCCCGTCGCGCGTCACGCGCAGGCTTTCCTTTTCGATGCCGCGCAGGCCGTCGGGCAGATGCTGCCGCGTCGGGCCCGAGCTCAGTGCTTCGAGGCGATTCAGCAGCAGTTCGGACTGGCGGTGAGTCATGGTGTTCGACATGGAGACGCAAGTGCGTGACGGCCGCGCGCAGAACGCCGCGCGCGGCCGGCTGGATTGTTGGTCGCTTCGTTGGTAGCGGGCACTTTAACATCTCGCCGAAACCCGCGCTTGAGGTGGCGCCGGGCATGGTGCGCGGGCCGGAGCGGGCCGCCGGACGGGCCGGCCGCGGCGATTGCCGCATCTCCCGACGGTTCCAGGCGACGACGACGGGCACGCCGGTTGAGCGCATTCGTCCGACGGAACGTGACGCGCGAACCGGTGACGGCAGGTGCAACCGTGCCGCCGAATCGGCCGCGGAGAGAGGCGAAAGTGTGCGTCGTGCGCCCCTGCATCGGGCGCACGACGGATTCGAGAAATGGCCGTGACGGCCGAAGTCCGGCCGGTCGCCAACGAACACCGGCACGGCCTGCGCGACGGGTTGCATCGCGGCTTCGCCGGGTCGCACCCGGCCGCGAAACTCGGTGATCGGCAGTTGCCCTCACCCGCCGCGCGCGCCGCCCGCCCGGTCGGCCACTTCGTTCCACAAATGCAGCGCCGCGTACGCGCGCCACGGTCGCCAGCCTTCGGTGCGGCGCTTCTGGGTCGCGAGCCGGTCGAGCGCCGGATCGCGCGCGGCGATCGACTGCATCAGCACGAGATCGGAGGCCGGCCAGGCATCCGGATCGCGCCACGCGCGCATCGCGATGTATTCGACGGTCCACGGGCCGATGCCGGGCAGATCGAGCCACGCACCGCGCAGCGTCGCGAGATCGGCGTGCTCGCGATCGACCGGCACGTCGCCGGCCGCCACCGCGCGCGCCGTGCCCGTCAGTGCCGCCACCCGCTTGCCGGGCATCCCGATCTTGTCGAGATCGCAGGCGGCCAGCGCCTCCGGCGTCGGAAAACGCCATGCGGGCGCACCGTCGTCTTCATGAACCACGCGCTCGCCGGCCCGCTCGACGAGCCGGCCGACGATCGTCGTCGCGGCCTTCACGCTCACCTGCTGGCCGACGATCGCGCGCACGGCCAGCTCGAACCCCGACCATGCACCCGGCACGCGCAGCCCCGGCGCGGCCTCGACGAGCGGCGCGAACCACGGATCGCGTGCCAGCCCGCTGCCGATGACGGCCGGATCGGCGCCGAGGTCGAACATCGTCGCGACGCGCGCGGCGAACGCATCATCGACATGACGCGCGACCGCGCCTTCGACCGTCGCGACCAGGCAATGCTTGCGCGGATGTTTCGCAACCGTGAGCCGGCCGGCGTCGCCGTGCAGGTCGACGATGCGGCGATACACGCCGTCCGCCACCTGCTCGACGCCCGGAATCGCACGCCCGCTGAAGAAGCGCAGGACGCGCGCCCAGTCGTAAGGCGCATTGAAGCGCAGTTCCATGTGCGCGGACGGCGGCACACGGCCGCCGTTCACGATGAACGTAATTGTCGTTCTTGCGATGCTCAAACTGCGCTGCCCTCCGCAACGGATTCGGTTTCATCGTCGTGCACATGACGCGCCTCGGCAGCGAGCAGCGTCGCCTTGCGGCGCACGCCCCAACGATACCCGGACAGCGCGCCGCCCTTTTGTACGACGCGGTGGCACGGGATCGCGAGCGCGACCGGGTTCGACGCGCACGCGGACGCGACGGCGCGCACCGCACGCGGCGCGCCCAGCGCCTCGGCGATCTCCGAGTAGCTGCGCGTTTCGCCGTACGGAATATGCGTCAGCGCTTCCCACACGCGCTGCTGGAAGGCGGTCGGCGCGATGTCGAGCGGCAGGTCGAACGCGTGCCGCGTGCCGTCCAGGTACGCGCGGATCTGCGCGACGAACGGCGCGAGCCGTGCCGACGCTTCGACCAGCTCGGCGCGCGCGAACGCGTCCTTCAGCTCGCCGACGAGCGCGGCCGGTTCGTCGCCGAACGCGATCCGGCAAATGCCCTGCCCGGTCGCCGCGACGAGTACCGTGCCGAGCGACGTCGAGGCGGTCGCAAAGTCGATCCGCAGGCCGGCGCCCTGGCGGCGGAACGCCGACGGCGCCATCCCGAGCTCGCGCGGTACCGACGCATAGAGTCGCGACGGCGAGTTGAAACCCGCGTCGACGGCCGCCTGCGTGACCGGCTGCCCGCTTTGCAGCGCCTGCCGCAGCGCGGCGCCGCGCTGCGCGGCCTGGTACTGCCGCGGCGACACGCCGACCACGCGCTTGAAGAGCCGCTGAAGATGAAACGGGCTCACGTGCACGGCATCGCTCAGCTGCTGCAGCGTGAGCCGCTCGGCATGCGCGTCGAGCACCGCGCACGCGCGGTTGACGATCTCGAGCTCGCGCGGCAGCCCTTCCGGCTGGCAGCGCTTGCAAGGCCGGAAGCCGGCCGCGCGCGCGGCGGCCGGATCGGCGAAGAAGGACACATTTTCGCGACGCGGCAGCCGCGACGCACAGGTCGGACGGCAGAACACGCCGGTCGTGCTCACGGCATAGAAGAACGCGCCGTCCGCATGCGGATCGCGCTCGGTCACGGCGCCCCAGCGGGCATCATCGGTCGGATAGGCGGTTTTCATCTGAACCTCGCACTCTCTAGTGTAGATGGTGCCTACTCTAGACATCGGCACGTGCCGTCGCGCCCTGAATCTTGCTCTGTGATTCGCCCCGGATAATCAGGGGCGCATCACCCGAAAATAAGTCCGGCGAAACGCGCGCGCCGGCTGCTGCAGCGCGGTTTTCGTCACCGTCCCGTCACCCTTTGCTGCACCGCAGATGCGACAAATCGCCGTCCTGACGTTTTTTTGCATTCGGAATATTGCGCCGCACCATCGCCGTGTGTATAGTTGGAACTGTCTCCTCCATGTCTCCTCCTGATATGGATTAAGCCCGTTCCGCTCCGCGTGAACGGGCTTTTTTTCGTCCGTCGATTGTGCCGCGTTCCGGCAGGCGGCGCAGGCGCGATGCGTCTACACTCGATGCTCGTCGACTGCGAAGGAGCGCCTGTCCATGAAACCCACCATCCGCGCGATCGATCACATCGTGCTGCGCGTGACCGACATGGCCGCGATGACGCGCTTTTACTGCGACGCCGTCGGCTGCCATGTGGAAAAGGAACAGCCCGACCTGGGCCTCGTGCAGCTACGCGCCGGTGATGCACTGATCGACCTGCTGTCGGTCGGCGGCCCGATCGACCGCCCTGACAGCGGCCCGCCCGGCACGGGGCGCAATCTCGATCACCTGTGCCTGCGCGTCGAGCCGTTCGATCCCGACGCATTGACCGCCCATTTCACCGCGCATGGCGCACGGCCGGGCGCGCCTGCGGAACGCTACGGCGCCGGCGGCTACGGGCCGTCGATCTACCTGTTCGACCCGGAAGGCAACATGCTCGAATTCAAGGGGCCGCCGGCCGCGATCGGCTGAACACGGCCGCCACGCGGGCCGTCATGCATCCGCGCGCGCCTTCAGCACCGTCCATTCGACCGCGACCGGATCGTGGTCGGCGCTCGAGATCCACGCGGTGCCGTCCTGCACCGTGCACTGCAGGCGCATCGAGCGCTCCGCGAGCCGCCCGAGCGCGGCCGCGACGCCGTCGGCCAGCGACAGCACCTGCACGTTGCGCAGCCGCTCGACCTTGCTGCGCACGCCCTGCCACCAGATATCCGACGTCTTGCCGCCGTACGCGATCACGGTGACCTGCCCGGCGCGGCCGGCCGCCTTCGAGATGCGCCGCTCGTCGGGCTGGCCGGCTTCGATCCAGACGTCGATCGCGCCCGTCAGGTCCTTCTGCCACAGATCGGGCTCGTCGACATCCGACAGCCCCTTGCAGAATTCGAGCCGCTCGTGCGCGAACAGCGCGAACGCGACGATGCGCACCATCATCCGGTCGTCGGTTTCCGACGGATGGCGCGCCACCGTCAGCGCGTGATCGGCGTAGTAATGCCGATCCATGTCGGCGATTTGCAGTTCGGCTTTGTAGATCGTGGATTTCAGCGCCATGCGGATGCGGCCCGGGCGGGCATTCGGTTCGGTCGGGCCGTGATGATACCGAATGCGCGCCGTCCGGCGCGTGTCATGCGTCACCCACAGCGCAACGGCCCGGCATGTGCCGGGCCGTGTTCGGTTCGCGCCGCCGGCTCATCGGGCCGGCGCGCTCGCGCGTCGTGCGACTGCGCGGTGAATGGGCGGTTACTGCTTGACGAAGCGCGAATCGGTCCAGAGGCCTTGCTGGTCGCTGTTGTCGGCGCTGACGAACTGCACGTCGCCCTGGTCGACCGACACGACGCGGAAACGCTGGCCTTCCGGTACCGACAGGCAACGGTAGTCGTCGAAGTATTGCTGCTTCGCCTGCGACTTGCCGTCACGTTCGTGACTCAGTACGGAATCCAGATTGTCTTTCGACAGGCAGCCCCATGCATTCTTCGTCAACTGGATTTCCTGCGTCGGCTTGACGGCCGAATCGCCGCCCGCCTGGGCAATCGACACCGCGCAAAATGCGCCGACGAGGGCAAAAAGGATACCGGTACGCTTCATCATGTTCTGTCTCCAGGCTTGCGGGCACCAGGCTTGGGTTAGCTATGTGTTTAAAGGTGATCGTGAACCCGCGTTTTTCACTTTAGAAGACCGGCAAGCGATAGCAAGCACATTTGTTGTGCGACCGCAATAGCGGCGGATTGTCGCACCCCGTGCGCAGCCTGTTTTTCGCGCGGCACGCGCGGCGGGCAACACCCGTTGCGTGGCGGACAGGCCCGTCACGCCGGGCGGAAAGCGTTATCCGGCAGGGCTTTCATCCAAGTTACATTGCGGCGATTGAACGGTTTGGATAATCCATTTCGTCATCCGGATCATTTTGATGCGCCGCACATAAAGTCATTCGAAACGAATCGACTTTACCGCAGCGCGGAATCGCAAATACGTGATACAAGAAAAATGCCAGGTATAAGCGAATCCGTATTTATCCGTAGTTCCCCGAATGTATTCGGTGCCCGTGAAAACCCGCTGCAAGCGCCTTTCGCCAGCGCGTTTACCCTGCCTTGTTCGGACTGGATTGCTGGTGTTCGAAATAATCGCGTTGAAAGATGCACATGCGATAAGCGTTGTGATACGCGCCGTTTCCGAAAAATTCTTCCTTCAACTCGGCCTCGTGCTGGAATCCGCATTTTTCATACACATGAATCGCTGCCGCATTCGACGTATCGACGATCAGGTACAGCTTGCGCATGTTCAGCACCTTGAACGCGTACTCGATCGCGAGGCGCGTCGCCTGGCCCGCATAACCGCGCCCCTGGCATTGCGGCGCGATGATGATCTGGAACTCGCCGCGGCGATGGATGTAGTCGAGCTCGATCAGTTCGACGAGGCCGACCAGTTCGCCTTGCGCGTCGACCGCGACGAAACGGCGCTCGCGCTGGTCGTGCACGTGGCGATCGTACAGTTGTGACAGTTCCGAGAAGGTTTCGTACGGCTCCTCGAACCAGTAGCGCATGATCTTCGCGTCGTTGTTCAGTTCGTGGACGAAGCGCAGGTCCTGGCGCTCCAGCGGCCGCAGCGCAAGCGTGTTGGTATCGTTCTGGAGTTGCATGTTCATGTCCTTTTTGATGCCGGCGCACGTGCGGGCAAGGCCGCTTCCGGGCCTGTTCCGCACTGTAAGAAGTTGAACGCGGGCGAAGTTCAGAGCCTAGAATGGGAGCAAGGGTTCCTGCCACCGCAAGGAGGCTATCGTGATCGAGCAAGTGATACTCGGAATTTTCCTCGTGCTGCCGCTCGTGATCGTGGCGGCGCTGTTTTCCGACGAACTGTGGCAGGAACATCGGCGCCAGCATCCGCGCGACGAAAACGCGCCGCACATCGACTGGAAGCATCCGTGGCGCCGCGTGCGACGCGGGCATTGAGTCGATTGGCGTTCATCCGCGGGGCGCGCCGGCCTGGCCGCCCTGGCGTGTGAACGCATGACGCGCCCCGGTACGCACCCGGTTACACGCCCGAATTCCGCCTCGATCCGATTCCCGCTCAACCCGCTCACTCAGCGAGACGCCGCCGTGAACGACCAGCCCGCCCAGCCTCCGCACGACATTCCCAACGAAACGATCGACCTGCAGATCGCCGACGTGCTGGCGGCCGTCCGCTATCCGGCCAACAAGGATGCGATCGTCGATGCCGCGCGCGACGCGGGCGCCAGCAACGAAGTGCTGTCGATGCTCGACGGCCTGCCCGAACAGGACTACGCGGACGTCGACGCCGTCACGCACTGGGTTGCCGGCAACTTCGGTCCCGGCCTCGGGGTTTGAGCGCGCAACCATAACGCGATAGGATCAGGCCGCACCGGTCGCGCAGCGGCCGGCTCCCTGTCGCCCGGCGCAAGACCGGGCGTTTCCGCGTACGTGCCCGGGGAACTCCATGGAAGGCATCCTGATCCAGCACACGACACGCCGTCAGCTCTGGTTCGGCACACTGACGGCGCTCGTCATCGTGCTCGCGCTCGGGATCGCCGCGCCGCACGCGAACGTCGCGCTGCCGGCCGTCGAGCCGTTCATGCCGATGTGCGCGCTCACCGTGTTCACCACCGCGAGCATCGCTGCGTTCTTTCTCGGCGCGCAGTTCACCGTGACCCGCCAGCCAGTGCTCGGCGCACTCGGCGGCGCCTACGCGTTCACCGCGCTCGCCGTCGCGCTGCAACTGCTCACCTTTCCCGGCGTATTCGCGCCGCACGGGCTGTTCGGTGCGCAACCGCAAAGCGCCGCGTGGATGTGGATCTTCTGGCATGCCGGCTTCCCGAGTTTCGTGATGGTCGCGCTGCTCGCGCGCGCGCGGCTGGCGCGCGCACCGGTCGGCGCACGGCAGACACGGTGGTGGACGCTCGCACTGATCGGCGGGCCGGCTGTCGTCGCGGGATTGCTGTGCCTGTTCGCGCTGAACGTGTCGCTGCCGCCCGCGTTTCATCCGCCGGGCGACGCGGCCGTGCTGCCCGTCAACGCCGTCGCGCTGGTCGTGTGGCTGCTCAATGCGCTGGCGCTCGTTGCCGTGCTGGCCACCGGCCGGCTGCGCACGACCCTCGACCTGTGGCTCGCGATCGCGGTGCTCGCGTGCCTCACCGACACCACGCTGAACCTGATGAGCACCAATCGATTCACGGTCGGCTGGTATCTCGCGCGCGTGTTCAGCATGTTCACGCCGGGCGTGCTCGTGTGCGTGCTCGCATGGGAAGTGACGATGCTGTATCAGCGGCTGTTCGAGGCACACGCGACGCTGATCCGTTCGTCCGCGCGCGACGGCCTGACGGGCGCATTCAACCGCATGCACTTCAACGATCACTTCCACACGCTGTTCCTGCAGTCGCGACGGCAAGGCGAACCGCTGTCGCTGCTGATGGTCGACGTCGACCACTTCAAGGCATACAACGACGCGTTCGGTCACGTGAAGGGCGACGCATGCCTGATTGCCGTCGCGAACGCGTTGGCCGGCGCGGTGAGGCGGCCCGCGGACATGGTCGCGCGTTACGGCGGCGAGGAGTTCGCGATCGTGCTGCCGAACACGGGCGCGCGCGGCGCGCGGGTGGTCGCCGAGGAAGCGCGCGAGGCGGTACTTCGGCTCGATCTCGCGATGCCGACATCACCCGCCGGACGCGTGAGCGTGAGCGTCGGCTGCGCGACCGTGGCGGCCGACGATCTCTCGACACCCGATGCGTTGATCGAAGCCGCCGATGCCGCGCTTTATCGCGCGAAGGATACGGGGCGAAACAGGGTCGTCACTGCCTGAAAACGTCTGCTGTTTGGGGATTTGTTACGGTCATTGTGACCGGAATAATCCGCCGTTACGGATTGCGGAGCAGGGAAACGATCGCTTACAGCCGGTGTTGCGGGCGCTCGCTATGCTGGGTTTCATATTGAACCCGAGCAGGTGAACCCGATGAAGAAGACCCTTTTGCTGATTGCTGGCGTCGCCGTGTTGCTGAGCGGCTGTATCGTGGTGCCTGACGGCGGCGGGTATTACGGTGGTGGCGGGTATTACCATCACCGGCATTGGGATTGAGCGTCGACGGGCATCGCAGTGTCCTCAGCGCGCGTGATGCCGACGCCGGATTAGCCTGACGGTAGCGGGGATAAACACACCCTCTGCGTGTGTTAACATGCCCCGCTGCATACCGATTCAAGGGCCCTTCCCCGTGACGAAATTTTCAAACGGCAATCAAACGCCTCGTATCGCAACTCGCGATCGCGACGTTCGAACCGCTGTCATGAAAAAGGTCCTTGCAGAGCCGCTGTCGAATCCGAACGTGCTCGTCGTGGAAGAGCTGGGGCTTGAGCACGGCGCATGCCGGGTCGACATCGCGGTGATCAACGGCGTCATTCACGGGTATGAGCTCAAAAGCGATGCCGATACACTGCACCGTCTTCCGTTGCAGATCGACGCCTACTCGCGAGCCCTCGACAAGGCGACGCTGGTCGTGAGCGAACGGCACTTCGTCGAAGCTGCGAATCTGCTTCCGCCGTGGTGGGGTATCAAGGTGTCGCATGTCGGCCCTCGCGGAGCGGTTCACATCGAAACCGAGCGCGCCGCGTCAATGAACCCGGACATCTCTCCCTTCCATGTCGCCCACCTTCTGTGGCGTGACGAAGCACTGGCCATTCTGGAAGCCCTTGAAACTGACAGGAAGGCGCTGCGCGGCAGCAGGCAAGCACTGTATACGCTGCTCACGCAACGCCTTTCCCCTTCGTCGCTTCGCGCGCAGGTCAGGGAAGCGTTGAAGCGCCGAACAAAGTGGCGACATCCCTCACAACCTTCGTGACGTGGTGGTTGCTCCCGACCATCGGCCAGGTTGACGCGCCACCGGTACTTCCAGTGCCGCTCGCGCAGTCCTCGATGAATTGGTCACCGTGTGAGTACGCGCCACCCATGAAGATCGGCGGCCTGGCGGATACGATGCTCCGGCAAATGTCCGCGTATTGCGCGCGCCCATGTTTCTTGACCTGCACGCCCATCGCGATGAACCACTCGTCGTCGATCGTGTACTTTACCTTGGCATTGGGATCGAGCATGCGCGGATCGATGAGTTCGGTCTCCGGATGCGCCACGGCGTAGTCACCGAAAGTCGGCACCCGCGCGCCGGCAGGAAGCATTGCAACAAGTGATTTGTAGCCGAGCCAGTCATGACGCTTGATCAGGCCCGACGGTCGATACGACGCCGACGGCAATGTCTGCGGGAACGACGTCCCGGCAATCGTGATGGATCGCCACGCATCGAGCTTGGGCAGTTCGTCGAGCAGCCCCTTCCATACCAATGCCTGCATCTTCGGGCTGGTTGCGATGTCGGCCGCACAATCGAGTACGAGATCGCACGCGTCTTCCCCTATCCCGATCCCGTTCAGCACCGCATTCATTTCTGCATGCATTGAAACACCGAAGTCTTCCGGCGTCAGTCGAAGGCAGGCGCCTCGTCCGTCACGATCGGCAATCGCACGCACCGCGGTCATGTACGCTTTGGAACGCCCCAACCCAAACACCGGAACAGGCATGGCCCCAGCGACCCGCGCCAGGTCGAAGATATGGGCCAGATGATGCGTGCCGCTCTCGACACATGCGTCGCCGTCGATAAAGGGGGAATCAACAAGACAACGTCGCGCGTCCCATTTTTGTTTGAGCCGCACGCCAAATTTGCTCAAGTGCTCGTCTAGGCTCTTGGCAGGCGCTTCGGCTTCGAAGTCCCAAGCCTCCGTCGGCACCTCAAACAGCGGCGTCACCCAATCCATGACGGTCGCTGTCAATCTGGACAGCGCAAGATATTCTCCCTGACGCCATTTCAATACTGGAACGTAGTGGTTGTGATCGAACATGCTTTCCTCAAAGTAGAACTCATCAAAATTGAGAACTCCCGCCACTCCGAAACGAATGGCTCTATTTGAGGATTACAGTACCGATTCAGTATCGCAAGGGCACTCACGAGATTTTCATAATTTGCACTGGACATCTCAATTTATCGACAGCTGGAATTGATGCACATTCCGCATCATCCAATGAAGACATTGATAAAAATCTTCCCCAGTGAAAAGGTATCTTCGCCTTTTCGGCCCGGCATGTGTTGCCAGTCAAGAAAAGGCAGGCACCTCACCCGGGCGACCTGCGGCCCAAGACATTGATCTTTGTCTCATGAAGGATGACGACAAACACGCAATCAATGGATTGCATCTAAAAATGTCATAAAACGTATATTTTTAGCGTCGTCGAACGCGAGCACCCTTCACTATCAGCGCACGAGATTTGCCACTCAGTTGCTTTTTTCAGTTACAAAACAATATGGCGTTTTATTTCCCGAGGCAAAACCGGTGTTCTGAGCACCATGCCCTTGTCCTTCGGGAGCCTCGCCTAGCGAGCCGGCAATTTCACTAACCGATTCGATCTCAGAAAGCAGGACAAGACACAAGGCCCTGGAGGTACGCTATGGATGATTTGACCTACGGGTTGCGGCAGCTTTGCCGGCGCAACAAGGATGTCAGCCACACCACCCAGGCCGACCGGCTGCGCGCGCTGACCTTGGTTGCTCGCCAACTGAGCGAGGCAGGTTTTCGGCGGATGGGCGCGTCCTCGATCAAGGGCAAGCATATGGCGCGCTGGTCGAGCGCTGGCAGGCCGAAGGCTTGTCGGCCGGCACCGTGAAAAACCGCATGTCGCATCTGCGCTGGTGGGCCGAGAAGGTGGGCAAGGCCGGGGTGATTTCAGCCGATAACACGCGCCTGGGTATCCCGGAGCGCCAGCATGTGACCAACACCGACAAGTCACAGCACTTGGATGTGAGGTTGGATCAAGTGCGCAATGCACACGTGCGCATGAGCTTGCAACTACAGAAAGCCTTCGGCCTGCGGCGGGAAGAATCCATCAAATTCCAGCCAAGCTACGCCGATCGGGGCGACCATATCGCGCTTAAAGGCTCTTGGACCAAGGGCGGGCGCGAACGCAATGTGCCGATCACCACGGCCGCGCAGCGCGAGGTGCTGAACCAGGCGCGGCAACTCGCTGGCGTGGGTTCGCTGATCCCCGCGCACAAGAGCTACTCCAACAGCGCCACACCTACGATGGGCAGTGCAAGGCGGCGGGCCTGAGCCATATGCATGGGCTGCGGCATCGCTATGCGCAGGATCGCTACGAAGCACTGACGGGCTGGAAGGCTCCGGCCACTGGCGGCCTCCCAGCGCGATCACTGACGCCTGCGCAGCGCGCCTTGGATGCGCAGGCGCGGCAGGCGATCAGCCGCGAGCTGGGGCATGAGCGCACGCAGATTACGGCGGTGTATCTGGGGCGATAATCACTGCTCTTTCAAACCGATCTCACGTTCGAACTTGTGCAGTTCATTACGTGCTTTCCCATCTTTTGGCAGAAAAAGGGATAGAACATCTGCTCCGAATCGAGCAATGAATTGGGAGTGTTTCTCACCCGAGGCCCACATCCGGCGGAAAGCGTCCAGTGCAACTTGGACGGGGTACTTTCGAGCGATCATATCCCCAACAGAGAAGCACAAATTCTCATCACCATACCCTTTTGAGTTATTAACCAAGGCTTCCAATAGGATGCCTTTTTGATCGATGGTGAGCTTCTCAAAGTCGTTGTAAATTCCAGAAATGAAGCTCTCTATACCTTGCCTAGAGAAAATTAGAGGATCCGACAACACCTCCAGGTACAGCGAAAATATATCCCCGGGCAGGGGAGAAACTGTTAACGACAGATACTCTAATGCGAACGCAATCTCTGCGACCTCTTTTCGTTTGGAGCTAGTTCGTAAAGCGTTTATACGAAACCGTAGTTCGTCAATAGTTGTCGTCATGGTGTCATCGCGTTAGCGGGGATAGTCCACCATAGAGGTGGCACCAAGGATGGGATCATTCGAATAGCTCGATATGCAGCATAGGCTGCCCCGACACCCGCCGCAGTTTTGACAACGGTGCTGCCTGACGGGCACGCACTACATGCACTGCTCCCATCGTCCGGGTCGTTGTCATCACAATCTTCGTCATACTTCTTCTCCCACCGACGAAGAATCGAGTCTTTCTGGTTAATCATGGTTCGATGACCACGCATTGTTTCAGCCAAACGTTCACCGGGACCGATTCTCTCAGGAAGACCTCCTACCAGCTCTGACCAACGCGTGTCCAGTTCATTCTGCAGCCCTGTTATCTTTTCTCGAATTGCAACACAGTGAGGATGATTTCTGCCAAATTTTTTTAGGCCCAGAGGGTCGTAGTAAGCAACAGGATTGCCGCCTGCATATGCATAGACATTGATTCCACCTCCTAGTCCAAGAGGGTCAGGACTAAGGTATCTTCCGGTACCGTAGTCAAAGTACCGATGCCGGTTGTAGTGCAGCCCCGTCTCGTGGTCATGGTACTGCCCCTGGAACCGGATGGGGTTGCGCAATTCCACGCGCCCATCGGATGCCTTACGAATCACTTCCTTGACCGCGCCCCAGGCACGATACTCCGCGCTCCAGGCGATCTCGCTCTGCTCGTCCGTCAACTCCTGCGGCGTGCCCAAATGATCGCACTGATACCAGGCTAAGCCGTCTATCGGTGGCGCGGGCGGCGGTGGCATCCACAGCGGGTCTTCGTCTTGCCGGTAGTAGTCGCCGTAGTCCGGCTGGTCGAGCAGTTCAATGGCGTCGTCGCGCACCGCCTGCGCCACTGGCACAAAACTGCCCGGCTCGTAGACGTAGTGCGTGGTGCGCGCGCCAAAGCCATCCTCGTCGGCGATCTTGCTTTCCCACGCCAGCGTGTCGCCGTCCCAGCCGTACAGCGTGAAGCCGCATTGCAGTTCGCGGTTACGCTTCACCCGCTCAGCACGGTTCCAGTGCGGGCCGGCCTCGCGGCGTTCCTCGTAGTGGGCCTTGCTGTATTTCGTCAGACGCCGGCCGAGGGCGTCGTAGCTGTAGTCCGCCTGCAGGCGCTCGTCTTCGTAATGCGTGAGCCGGTCGAACAGGTCCCAGGTGTAGCGGCTCTCCTTGCCCTGGTGCCAGCGCTTGCTGAGGTTACCGCGCGCGTCGTACTGGTAGTGGGTGCCGGCGTACTGCTTGAGCAGGTTGTCCAGCGCCTTGATGCGCGGCATGCGCGGGCGCTCGGCCTCGCGCTGTTCGGCCGGATCGATCAGGTTGCTGGCCGGGTCGAACGCGAAGGTTTCGTGGCCCAGGCGGCTTTGTGCCTCCAGCAGCCGGCCCACCGGATCGTAGCGGTAGGCCAGTTGGCCGCGCCGCGTGTCGTTGATGTCGGTGAGCTGGCCGCTGGCGTCGTAGCGGTAGCGGCGCACCAGCAGGCGGCTGCCGCCAGCGGTTTGCGTGGCCGGCTCTTTGGCCTCGTGGGCAAGTACCTGCTCGCTCAACCGCCCCATGGCATCCCACTGCTGCTTCTGCAGCAGGCGATTGCCCTGGGTGCGGACGATTTCACGGTGCAGGTCGTCGCGCTCGTAGCTGACCAGTTCGCGCTCGTTCAATTGCAGGGCCAGCAGGTGTCCGCTGCCGTAGGTGAGCCAGCTTACGCGGTGCCCATCCGGGCGCACGGTAGCGATACGCTGGTTGAGCGCGTCGTATTCGTGCTGCCACACGCCGACCAGCGGCTTGCCGAGGCAGATGTAGTGCTGGTGCTCGCGCACCAGGTTGCCGGCCGCGTCGTGGAACCATTGCAGTCGGCTGTCGGCGTTGGTGGCCAGCGCCAGGTTGCCGTTGAGGTCATACGCGAAGCGTTCCACCTGCCAGGCTTGCTCACGCGGCGGCGTCTCGCCGGTTTGCAGCGCCGCGCGCCGCTCAGCGAGGCGGCCCATTGCATCGAAGGTGTAGGCGGTGATGCGCTGCCCGTCCACCGCGCGCGCCAGCTTGCCGGTTTCTTCCTCGTACTCGTAGCGCGTGGTGGCGCCATCAAAGCCGGTTTCGGCGAGCAGGCGACCCACCGGATCGTAGTGGAACTCGGCTTCGCGGCCGTTCTCGTTGCGCAGCGCGGTGAGCTGACCGAGCTTGTCCCACTGGTAGCGCAGGGTCTGGCCGGCCGCGTCCACCCGGCTGGCGAGCAGCCCGGCCTCGGTGTAGTCCCATTCGGTACGCCG